>JANXLV010000207.1 GCA_025355005.1 Myxococcales bacterium
GGCGGGTCGGCCAGTACTCCGCGGATCAGGTCAGGGCCGCGATCTGGCCGTGGCTGAAGTCCCGCGGCTACGCCACCGCGGCTGATGATCCGGTGCTCGAGGAGTTCCTCACGGTGAGGCTTGGCAAGCGGCCGGCGTTCCTCCGGCCCGGGCTGCGGATGAAGCGGATCTGGGACGCCGAGGCGGTGCGTGCTGCCGGCGGCCGGAGTGGCCTTGCCGCGGAGATCAGGGCCGAGGTCAACGCGATCCTGGCGGCTGCGGGCGATTCCCGCTTGTCGGCCCACGCCGGTTAGTGTCGACCGGTGCGATGGCACATCGGGTGAAGGGTGGCCTCTCGGGGGCCGCCTTCTAGCTCCTGTGCAGTCGTGTTGTGAACCGTCACGTAGCCGTGACCAAGACCCGTCGGGCGCGCACGTAGGATGAACTTCGTGGCTGGTTCCGTCGCACCGGTGAACGCTTCCGTCCTTCGATGGGCTCGAGAAGCCGCTGGCCTCGATATCGAGGAAGCGGCGGAGAAGATCCATATGTCGGCGGGCAGGTTGCGGGAAGCCGAAGCCGGTGAGCGGTGGCTGACCATGAACCAGGCACGGAAGGCAGCGGACGTCTATGACAGGCCGTTCGCCGTCTTCTTCTTACCTCACCCACCGATCGAGGATCCCCTCGAGGTGCAGTTCCGTCGCCTGCGCGATGCCCCTGCATTGCCGTGGAAGCCATCGATGCGCTCGCTCGCTCGCCGCGTGCCGGCCCTTCAGGAGGAGGCCGAGGCTCTGTTCGACGCCATTGAGGAGCCGCCGACGTGGCCTGAGGCTGCCGAGCTGTTCCGCTCAAGCGACGACCTCGTACGGCTCGGAGAGCGCCTACGTGACCTTGTGGGAGTCCCCCTTGAGCTTCAGAAGGAAGCAGCGAGAGTCGACCAGCAGGGCTACCGCGTGTTCCGCGTCTGGCGTGAAGCAATCGAGAGCCTCGGCATCCTCGTGCTGCAGGACGGCTCGCTGCCACTCGACGAGATGCGGGGCTTCGCGTCGCCAGGTGCTCGGGTGCCGGCAGTTGTCATCAACACGAACGACAACGTCCGTGCACGCCTTTTCACGATGTTGCACGAGCTTTCGCACATCTTGTCCCCAGAGCCGAACGAGGCACAGAGCGACGAGTTCGCTGGTGTGACCTTGATGCCGCCCGAGCCGTTTGGTGCCGACTTCGAGCACGCGCCGGGTGCGAGCCTCCTCGAACGGATCGACTGGCTCGCGCGGACCTACGGAACCACATCCGATGCGACTGCCGTTCGAGTGGGCTGGTATCGGCTCGCGACGTGGGATGAGGTTGGCCAAGTGCGCGAGACGATCCGTGGTCGATTCCCGGGCGCTCGTCCTTCCGGCGGAAACCACTACCGGAACATCATCGCAAGGATGGGGCCGGGTTTCGTCGGGAGGGTGCTCGACGCCGTCGGTCAGAGTGCCGTCAGCGAGCTGGCGGGAGCCCGAATCCTCGGCGTACGGGTTGAGGCTTTCGACCGCCTCCGCCGTGAGCTGACGGGTGCCGACGTTGCCTAGCTTTGTCCTGGACACCAGTGCCTTCATCAACGGATGGAACCACCACTATCGGCTGCCTGTTTTTGCTGGCGTCTGGGATGCGCTTGCGCGGGCGATGCAGGCAGGTGACGTTGTCTCTCCCTCCGAGGTGCTGGTCGAGCTCAGCAAGCGGGCTGGCGACCCTCTACATCAGTGGGCGATCTCGCAGCGTCCCGCTTTCTGGCTTCCTTCCCCATCGTGGAACGTCCACATGGGGAGCATCCAGGAGTATGCACCGCACTGGTTCACCGGGGCCGCGCGCCATGACGCAGATCCCTTTGTCGTAGCGATGGCGATGGCGGAAGGCCTTCCGGTCGTGACCTACGAGGGCCTGGCGTTCAGCGGTCAGCCCACCCAGGTGCGGACAACAAAACGCGGGATGCCGCATGTATGTGCCCAGCTTGGCGTTCCCGTGGCGGGCATGTTCGACGTACTGAACCACCTTGGCGCCGTCTTTACCTGACGGGCCGTGTCGCGAACTGCGCACTTCTCACAGCACCTCAGAGCATCTGAGAGCACCTCATAGAGCGGAGAACACCCGAGAGCACCGCGATCTCAGGTCTTCCTAAACCGCGTGCGGCCGTTCGATCCGGCCCGGGGGCATACGCGTCGGCCCACCTCTGCCTCCCGCCCGCGGCCAGCGGAGCCGCGCCCTACCGCTTGACGGTCGCGGTACCCGGACGCTTCGGCGTCGTCGGTGTGGTGACGCGCGGAGCCGGCGTGGCCGGCCGCGGCTTCGGCAGCGGCTTCTTCACGATGCCGCCCGGCCGGGCGGTTGTTGTCGTCCCGCCGGTCGTCGACGGCGCCGGCCCGACGCCCGAGCACCAGAGCCACACCGACGTGAAGCCGTAGACGCCGTTGCTCTTCTTCTTGTAGCCGATGCGCAGGCCGGTGACGACGTCACCCGTGGGGCACGTCAGCGCGGTTTTCGTGTCGTTGTCCTGCACCTTGTCGAGCGCCCAGTCGTCCTGGTAGCCGACATCGACGACGTCGCCGCTCGTCGAGATCGAGCCACAGCGCGCCTTGAAATCCTTGACGTAGCGGTCGACGTTCACCTTCAGGCCAGTCAGCGCGTCGAGTATCCCCGAGCTGCCCCTCGGGCAACCGATGTTGTAGCTGTACGCGTCGGAGCCGAACCAGCTCGGGGTTGGCTCGCTCCCGTCGGGCCCGATGCACTGGAAGCCGATCCCGGCAATTGTGGGGTACGTCCCCCAGGTACCGGGCACCACGTAGACGGCGTGCATGAAGGTTCCGCTCGCGCACTTCACGTCCTTGTTGCCGTCCCTGTCGGAGTTCTGCTGGGCTGCCGCGGACTCCGGGTTCAACGACGACCCGCCGATCACGAACGCTCCGCTGGAGGCCCCGGCGAGCGACGGTGCAACGGCCAGGCCGAGGCCGCAGAGGAGCACGGCTATCGCGCTGCGCAGCAGGCCGAGGGTGCGGTGGCGGTGGGCCATCGTCGCACCCTACGGGCAGGGGCCGCAGCTGTGCATGGCGTTCCGACCGGCGGAACGCCCTGCTGCCGAGGCCGCCGTCTCGTCGCCCCGCTCACCCCACCGGCTCGAAGCGCGCCGTGAAGTGGCGCAGCGCGGGCGGCGCGACCGTCAGCGCAGGC
>JANXLV010000255.1 GCA_025355005.1 Myxococcales bacterium
TAGGCATGAGCGACACGACGAAGGAGCGCCTCTTCGAGCCGTTCTTCAGCACGAAGCCGGCCGGGCTCGGCACCGGGCTCGGCCTCGCGGTCTCGTCGACGTTCGTCACGGCGATGAGGGGCGAGATGCGCGTGGAGTCGACGCTCGGGAAGGGCTCGGAGCTCGCGATCGATCTCGACGCTGCCGAGCCGACGGCGGCGGTCGCGGCGCGCATCGCAACTGCGCCCTCGGCGAAACGACGACACGTGCTCATCGTGGACGACGACGCGCAGGTGCTGTCGATGCTCGCACGCCAGCTGGGTCCTGACTGCGATGTGGACACCGCGTCCACGGTGAAGGACGCGCTCGATCGCGCCGCACGCGAGACCTACGACGCGGTGATCTGTGATCTGACGATGCCCGACGGCGGAGGCGAGCGTCTGCTCACCGACCTGCGCGCTGCGGGCTCACCGCTGGCTGACCGCACGCTGCTCATCACGGGAGGCGCACGCGGCGAATCGGACGAGAAGCTCATCGAGCGACTGGGCTCGCGCGTGCTCAGGAAGCCCTGTGGGCGCAGCGAGCTCGTCGACGCGATCGAGCGTGTGTGCTTGACGGTCAGCTGATCTGGCCGAGGATCGTCTCGGCGTTGCTCACTTCGAACTTGCTCGGCGCCTCGACGTTGAGCTGCTTCACCACGCCGTCGTCCACGAACATGGAGAAGCGCTTCATGCGGAGGCCCATGCCGCCGCCCGTGAGGTCGAGCTCGAGGCCCAACTTCTTCGTGAGATCTGCGCTGCCGTCGCCGAGGAAGCGGATCTTGCCGATCGCCTTCTCGCTCTGACCCCACGCTGCCATCACGAAGCCGTCGTTCACGGCGATGCACCACACCTCGTCGACCTTCTTCGCCTTCAGCGCGTCGAGGTTCGCGAGGTAGCCGGGCACGTGCTTCGCGGAGCACGTGGGCGTGAAGGCCCCCGGCAGTCCGAAGACAACGATGCGCTTCCCCTTCATCGCCTCGGCGACCGAGATGTTCGCGGGGGCCACGGGGCAGAACTCGCCGAACTCGGTGGACTCGGACAGGGTGGCGTCGGGGATGCGGTCGCCGATCTTGATGGTCATGGTGAGCTCCTTCTCGTGACGCACCCTACCACGCGCGCCGCGGCTCACGGGACAGACGTTCTACTTCTTCCGCGCTTCGATGGCTGCGATCGTCTTGCTCAGGGAACCGTCGTGGATGCACGCGAGGCCGTCGTTCATGCCGAAGAGCCCCGAGCTCATCCGCGCCTGGAGCGGCTTGAGTACGGCGATGGTGCGTTCGTCTCCGTCGGCTTGCGCGCGCGGAAACAGCTCCCTCACCTTGCACGAATAGCCGAGCGCCGCGGCGTCGACGGTCACGGCGAGCGCAGGGCTCATGTGCGCGCGGATGTCTGGCGAGACGATCGCCTTGCGCGCACGTTCGCGTACGGCGGGCGGCACCTTCTTGGTCCCGTAGCCAAGATCGTAGAGGTCATCGAGGCCATCGCTGCCGAGATGCCTCTCGAGATGGATGAACGCGAGCGCGGAGGCGATCTCGTCCGGAGAGATCGCAGCGTCGTGAACCATCGCCTTCACCTTGGGATCGGACGCGATGGATGGGTCTTGCGAGAACCATGCGTCGAGGGCCCGCATGCACTCCGCCCACCGCTCCGTGGCCGCATACGCGGTGGCGAGCGCGCGACGTACGTCTGGCAGCTTCTTCTCGTCGTCGGGAAGTGCGGCGAGCGCGTCGATCCCGCGCGTGAAATCTCCGTGCTCAACCAGGTCGAGCGCGGCGCGCGTGCGGGAGCTCACTTGCGGCATTCCCGCGGCGGCCAGTGATGCGCTCGCCGCCCCGCGCGCGCCTTCTCTGCCCGGGTCGACTCGCGTGCTGCGCGTTGCAACGACGATCGCCACGAGGAGGAGGACGCCGAGAAGCGCGAGCGACGCGACGCCGGCGTACAGCGCCTGCTTCGGCAACGCACGAACGCGATTGAGCACCAGGCCAACTGCGCGCGGTACGTGGAGCTGACGCGAGCCCGACGCATGCATCGACGATGCCTCCGCAGACGGCAGCGCGACGGAGGAGCTGGGCGGCGACGCAGGCACAGGGATCAGCGCGAGAAGATCCTTCGCGCTCTGCACGCGCTTGTCGGGCTCTTTCGCGAGGAGCTGTTCGACGACGAGCGTGATCTCCGGCGGGACGTTCGCGTCTGGCGCCGTCTCGTTCATGGGCGGCACCGGACTGTTCACATGCATGCCGAGCAGCGCGATGGGGCTGTCTGCGAGGAACGGTCGGCTCCCCGTGAGCAGCTCGTACATCATGATGCCGACGGCATAGAGATCCGCGCGCGCGTCAATTTCGAGGCCCAGCGCTTGCTCCGGCGCCATGTACTCCGGCGTTCCGTAGACCATGCCAAGCTGCGTGAGCGCAGGGCCCGCGGCGTTCCCGCCATGGTCGTCGCCGTCAGCGGTCAGCTCACCCACGGGCACCTTCGCGATGCCGAAGTCGAGCACCTTCACGAAATCCGGATCACCATCGCGCGCGACCAGCATCACGTTTTCGGGCTTCAGATCGCGGTGCACGATGCCCAGCGAGTGCGCGCGGACGAGCGCATTCGCGAGCTGCCGGACGACGTGGAGTGTGCGTGGGACGTCCATGCGGCCGCGAGCGATTGCAGCGCTCAGGCTCTCGCCCTCGATGAACTCCAGGACCAGGAAGAACGACCCGTCCTCGAGCTTGCCGAAGTCCGTGGCGGCCGCCACGTTGGGGTGACCGATGCGCGACGCGGAGATCGCCTCGCGCTCGAACCGCGCAACGACCTCCGGCACGCGCGTCATGTTCGGGTGCAGGACCTTCACCGCCACGCGCTTCCGCATGAGCACGTGCTCTGCTGCGTAGACCGCGCCCATGGCACCCTCGCCGAGGAGGCGCTCGATCTTGTAGCGCTCGGAGAGCACCATCCCGATGAGCGACGCCGGTCCGCCCGGCCTTTGGCTCTCGCGCTTTCGCGCCGGCGGCGCCGCGTCTGCTGCAGCCGGCGGGGTGGGGGTCTCGGAGGCCGTGGTCATGCCTCCATTCAGGGTATGCTTAGTTGAATGCGCGCGCGAGGCTGGAGTAGCAGAGCACGCGCTCGCCCGATGCGCCCAGCGCCCACGAGACCGCCTCCAGATCGAGCGCGCGAAGCACGAGCTCTGCGGCGGCCTTCGTTGGTGGCGGCAGGGGCGCCCCGGCTTTTCTCGCGCCCCTGATCACCACGGGCGCGAGATCCTCCGGATGTGCTCCGCCGATGCGCGCGCGTGTGCGTGCGAGCGCAACGTCGAATCCACCTAGCTCGTCCACCAGTCCTTGCGCCTTCGCGTCCACGCCGGTCCACACGCGACCTTCGGCGATCCTCTCCACGGCCTCCACCGCCAGCTTGCGCCCCTCCGCGACGATGCCAACGAACGCGCCATACATGCCCTCGAGTTCCTCCTTGAGCGCGGCGCGCTCGTCGTCGGTGAACCCGCGCGATGGATCCATCATGTCCGCGCGTGCGCCGCGCTTCACCGTCTGCGTGACCACGCCAAGCCGCGCGAGCAGCGGCGAGATGACCACGCGCGCGGCGACCACGCCGATAGAGCCCGTGATGCTCGTGGGCTGCGCGACGATCTCGTGCGCCGCCGCCGCCACGTAGTACCCGCCGCTGGCCGCGACGTTCGCGAAGCACGCCACCAGCGGCTTCTCCGCCGCGAGCTGCATGAGCTCGTGATGGATGCGATCGGACGCGAGCGCGCTGCCGCCAGGTGAATCCACGTGCAGGATGACGCCCTTCACGCGACGGCTGGTGCGCGCGGCGCGGATCGCGGAGATGAGCTTCTCGTCCGTGGCGGCGCCGAATGGCGTCGGGCCGGCCATGGTGATCGCGCCATGCACGAAGACAACGCCGATCGCGTCGGGCTTTCGCAGCGGCGTGAGGCGGAGCGTGTCGCGAATGCCCACGTACGTCTCCACGGGCACTAGCTTCGCGGGCTCTTCCTTCGTGCCGACGATGCTGGGGACCATGTCCTCGTACGCAGTGCCGTCGATCAGGCCCTTCACCTTCGCGGCCTCGGCGCGGTACGGACCGCCGTCGACGATCTCCTTCGCCTGCTCCTTCGTGAGGCCGCGTCCGGAGACGATCGCGGAGAGCAGCTCCTCGTACAGCACGTCGAAGATCGCATCGAGCTGCGCGCGCTGCGTGGGGCTCATGTCCTCGCGCACCAGCTGCTCGCCCGCGCTCTTGTACTCACCACGCGCGAGCACGTCCGGCACCACGCCGAGCTTGTCGAGCGCTCCCTTCACGTACCTCACGCTGGTCGCGAACCCGAGCGGCGAGAGCGTGGCCTGCGGTCCGACCAGGATGCGAGAGGCGACGGTCGCGATGTAGAGCTCCTTCGTGTCGCCCCCGAACGGGAGCACCATGACGACCTCGCGGCCCGCCGCGCGCAGCCGCGCGAGCTCCGCGCGAAGCGAAGTGGCCGTCGCCATTCCCGCTCCCAACGACTCCAGTGTGACGACGAGCCCCTTGATGCGAGGGTCCTCCAGGATCGCGTCGACGAGCTCCGACAGCGCATGGAGCGACAGCGCCGGCCGCGTCCGCAGCTCCCACAGTCGGCGCTTCGGGACGATGTCCTTCACGTCCCCGCGGATGGTGAGCGAGAGATAGGCGCCCTTCGGCACCGCCTGGATCCATCGCAGGAGGGTGAGCGGCCAGAGGAGCAGGCGAAACAGGTTCGAGAGCATTCGGATGATGATCACATCCGCAACATAAGCCCTCCCGCCAGAAATGGTCGCCCGGTCGCGATGGGTGCAATATACAGATATTCCGCGCGGCCCCGCAGCGGGATTTTTTTAGGTAGGGGATGCTGCGAGCGCGTGAAGACGCTCGATCACGGGGCGGGGACCGAAGTCGGGATCTTCGAGACTCGTGAGGAGGTAGTCGCAGCGCGATGTGGCTCCGTCGGCTCGCGTGAGCTCGACGCGGTTCAGGCTGATGCCCTTGTTGGCGCGCTTGTCGCCGATGAAGTCGCCTGCGATGTGCTCGAGGCCGAGCGTCGTGAGCTCGTCGAGGAGCGCGCGGGTCTCCTCCGCTGTGAGCGCGCGCTCGCCGTTCGTGGCTGCGGTGCCGTCGCGAGTCCACGTGAGTGTGGCTGTGTCGCCCGTGATCGTCAGGAGCACGCGGAGCGCGTAGCGGTAGCGTGGTGAGACGGGGCCGCTGGACTCGCGAAGCTCGATGCGCGAGACGTCGGTGGTCATCGCGGCGCTCCGCAGCTCGGGCATCGTGCGGACGCGGCCGTCGTCGTGTGGCAGTACGGGCATGTCACGGACGCGGGCGCTGCGGGCGCGCGTGCAGATGACGCGTTGCCTGCGGGTGTCTCGAGCACGATCGCGACGAAGCCCGGGTCTGCGTCGAGGAGGACCTTCTTCGGGATGTAGCAGTAACCCTTGTCGCCCCAGTCGTCGCCCCAGGAGTTCTTCACGATGTAGTAGTTGCCCACGTAGCCGACCATCAGCATCGCGTGACAGCCGTGGTCGCCGCTCGGGCTCTCGGCTGCGTCGTAGATCCCGTCGCGTCCGACGTCGGAGAATTTCTCGCCCGTGTTCATGTAGAACCAGACGGGCGAGCCTGCGGAGAGCACCTTCTTCACGTCCTCCACCTGGATGTCCATCGCCTTGCCGCGCAGGCGAAACTCTGCGGCGTCGCGCTCGAGATCCGCCTCTGACCCGTGCGGTGCGGGCTTGTCGTTGGGCCACAGGTCGTGTCGACAGGTGCCGCGCTGCGCGAGCTCGTCGCCTGGCTCCCACGTTCCCTGCGTGCCGTTGCCGCCCTTGTAGGCCCAGCGGTAGTCCTTCGCGTCGCCCTGACGTCGCTGCGTGAGGAGCATGGTGTAGCTGCAAGCGAGCTGCGTCTCGCGCCCGAGGATGCGATGCGACATCTCCACCGCGTGCGTGTACGCGAAGGCGCCACAGCGGCTGGTCTGTCCCTGATCGCCGATGGGCGAGCAGAACTTGCGCAGGTCCACGCTGTCGTGCGGATCCACGTTCGCGAGCTCCGCAGGCAGCGATGCCGGCGCGACGTTCGTCTGCGGCCGCGGGATCGTGACGTCGAGCTCACTGGTATCGATGTTCGGAAACAGCGAGAGCAAGAGCTCCAGCACGTCCGCGCGCACGAACCCACGAGGCGTGATCCGCCCATCGCGCTCGTAGAACTTCACTGACTGCGCAGCAGCGGGCGCGTACCGGGACAGGTGCTGCACGAACCGATCGTTGTTCTCGGAGAACGCATAGCCCTCCGCCAGATACCGATCGTGCGCGCGCTCCCCGAAGTTCTCGTGCTCCCCGAAGAACGCCTGAGCGTTCTCCCGATAGTCATCATCGCTCCAGTCCCCAGCGTCCTCCTCGAAGTCCTCATCCTCGGCCCCGGCAAAGGCATCCCGAGAAACAAAAACATCCTCGTCCTCAGACTCGCCCTCCGAGTCACCGTCGGCGTCGCTCTCTGCTTCATCGGAGTCAGCGTCTTCTTCTTCTTCTTCTTCTTCTTCTTCGTCGTCGGAGTCCTCTGTCGCGTCCGCAGTCTCGTCGGTCGCGCTCGCCTCCTCTTCACCCTCTTCTTCTTCTTCTTCGTCCTCTCCCTCCCCCTCCCCGTCCTCTGCCTCTCCTTCTTCCTCCTCATCATCCCCCGGCGGCCCGGCAAAACTCCCTTCCCCCTCTTCCTCACCCCACCTGTCATCGCCGTTGTTCATCCCCACCCGAGCCTCCCGCCCCGAGCATACGTCGCACGCCCATGAGCCCAGACGGCGATTTCGCCTTGCGCATGGGGATACACGATGTATACACACCTCCAACATGACGCTAGAACTCTCACGCGCCTCGATCCTCCTCGCGCTCGGATGTGCACTTCCCCTCTCGGCGCTCGCAAGCGTCGCAGGCTGCGGGAGCACCGCGACGAGCAACACGCCAGTCGCCGATGCGAGCACCGACGGGAGCGACACGGAGACGGGCGCACCGGACGCAGGGCCCGACGTGGACAACGGCGCGCCTTCGACGACGTATCCGGCGGCGCACCCAGCGATGCCGTCGCTCGTGAACCAGGCGGGCGGCAAGACGCTCGCCACGCCCAAGGTGCACCTGGTCTTCTTTCCAAGCTACCCGTTCGAGGCGGACCTCACCACCATGGCGCAGGGCATCGGCAAGTCCTCGTACTGGGGACCGGCCACGTCGGAGTACGGCGTCGGCGCGCTCGAGTACGTGGGCAGCACAACGCTCTCCGGTATGGACGCGACTCCGCCCACCACCATCGCCGACACGGCCGTCGAGGCGTTCATGAACGAGCGGATCGCGAACGGCACGTTCGGCACGCCCGACCCGAGCGTCATCTATACGATCTTCTATCCGTCCACGACGAGCATCACGATGATGGGCGGACCGCTCGGCAACAGCGCGAGCTGCACGTCGTTCGGCGGTTACCACAGCGACACGGCCGTGGTCGTCGGCGACGCCGGCCCGCCCGTGAACTACGCGTACGCGGTGCTCCCAACGTGCAAGGCGACAGCGGGTGAGACCGTGCTCGACGGCGTGACCGGCGCCACGAGCCACGAGTGGATCGAGGCCTCCACCGATCCGTTCCCCAGCACCAACATGGGTCAGGACTCCGCGTACTCCAGCATCGATCCGGAGCACCTCGCCTGGGAGATCCTTGGTGGCGGCGGCGAGGACGGTGACCTCTGCGTCTCTGATCAGAACGCGTTCTACAAGCCGGCGGACCTTCCCTTCCTCGTTCAGCGCGGCTGGTCCAACGTGCTCGCCAAGGGCGGACACAACCCGTGCTCGCCCGCGATCGCCGGCGTTCCCTACTTCCAGAGCGCGCCCGTGCTGACCCAGAACGTGAGCTTCAACGCGCCGGCGCTCGGCGGAACGTTCCAGACGAAGGGGATCGTGATCCCGGTGGGCAGCAGCAAGACCATCGAGCTCGATCTCTTCAGCGACGCGGCTACGAGCGGCCCGTGGACCCTCACGGCGACCGACCCGATCGCGCGGCTCCTCCAGCAGCCGCCGACGATGGAGTTCGCGTTCGATCGTACGAGCGGCACGAACGGCGAGAAGATCCACCTCACCATCACGGTGAAGACCGCGCTCGGGCTCGCGGGCGGCGCGCACCCATTCGTGATCACGTCGAGCATCGCCAGCCCGACGAAGATGTCGCACACGTGGGCGGGCATCGTCGTCGAGAAGTAGCTCGAGTCCGGTACATCCGGCACCATCGCTACCTGATCGCTACCTGGCAAACGCCGCAGACATCGCGCGGTCGATCGCCGCGGCCACGGCGCGTGCCTCGTCCAGCCGCGCGCCATTTCGTTCGCCGCCCTTCCATTCCAGGACGATGCGTCCGCGCTCGTACTCGAACGAGAGCGCCCCACCCATCCGGAAGCCCGACAGCGCGCGGGCCACCTCCGGGGTGAGCACTGCTTCGGCCAGCTGAGGAGGCTTGGAGAAAACGGTGAAGGCGGGATCGAGGGTGTCGTCAGTGAGGACGACCTGAGGAAGCTTCGCGATGCTTGCCTCCGTGGTCACGTGCATCCGCCCGAGGAGTGACTCCCGGGGCCGGAGCTCCATCCGGGTCACCACCTGCTCACCTTCCCGCACCAGCACGATCTGGAGGTCGCCGTTGGCGGCGAGGAGCCGCGGCACGCTGCGGTTCGGCCACTCGCCGTCGGGGGCCACGAAGCTCCAGCCATGCGCGCGCGCATACTTCGCCCAGAGCGACGACACGTGACCTTCATCACCGCGGCGCAGGCGATTGCGAATCACGATGAAGAGGATCGCCGCGACGACGGACAACAGCGTCATCCCGATCGCGAGAATGTCGTAGCCCATGTCGACCGCTGGACCTCTTGCTGCGTACCTACATGGACTTTGGACGCCCCACCCCAAAAACTGGTGCGGCAGAAGGTGATCACGCGGTAACGTCGAGAATCGGACTGTAGGGATGACCGACGCGACCCGATTCTTCGCCGCCACTGACGTAGGTCGAGTGAGGGAGCACAACGAGGACAACTTCCTCGTCGACAAGAAGCTCCAGCTCTTCATGGTCGCCGATGGCATGGGCGGGCACGCAGCCGGCGAGGTCGCAAGCGCCATCTGCGTGCGCACCATCCACGAGGAGCTGAAGCGCGAGAAGGAGCTCCTCTCCGACTACGTCTTGAGTGCGCGCGGCGCAAACCGCGTGACGGCCACCGACATCACGACGCTCCTCGACCACGCAGTGCAGCGCGCCTGCCAGCGCATCCACGAAGAGGCGCAGGCGGACGCCGAGAAGCGCGGGATGGGAACCACGCTCAGCCTGCTGCTCGTGCTCGGGCACCACGGCTTCATTGCGCACGTGGGCGACAGCCGCATCTACATGTTGCGCGCGGGCAAGTGCCAGCAAATCACGGAAGACCACACCGTGATGAACGAGCTGATTCGCCGTGGAAAGCTCACGCAGGAGCAGATCGCGAAGGTCCAGCAGAAGAACGCCATCACGCGCGCCGTGGGCGTCTATGAGCGCGTCGACGTGGACACGCTGATGCTGGAGCTCGTGCCCGGCGATCGCTTCACGCTCGCGAGCGACGGCCTCACTGGCTATCTCGAGTCCGCGGAGGAGCTGGGCAACTACATCGCTCTCGAGGGCGACGACGCCACGAAGTCCCTCCTGCACCTCGCGAACGAGCGCGGCGGCAAGGACAACATCACCTGCATCGTCGTCCACATCGGCGGCGAGAGCGGCGGGGAGGAGCGCGCCAAGAAGGTCGCGATGAAGCGGGAGGTCGTCGCGAAGTTGCCGATGTTCTCGCGCCTCACCGAGCGCGAGCTGCTCCGCGTCATGCAGGCCCTGCAGGTACAGTCGTTCAAGGCGGAAGACGTGGTCATCCGCGAGGGCGACAAGGGTGAGGAGCTCTACATCATCCTCGATGGACGCGTGCGCGTGCTCCGCGGGGAAGAAGCCCTCACCACGCTGGGCCAGGGACAGCACTTCGGCGAGATGGCGCTCATCCGGGCCGTGCCCCGCTCCGCCACCATCATCAGCGACGGGCCGAGCGAGCTCCTGGTCATGCGCCGCACCGATTTCTTCGACATCCTCCGCCAGGACCACGAGTCCGCGGTCAAGATTCTCTGGCAGTTCCTCGGTGCGCTCGCGGACCGCCTCGACCAGACGTCGGGCGAGCTCCGTCAGGCGAAGGAGGAGATGGCCGCCGTCGAGTACGAGGACGTCACCGTCGAGATTTTCCCCTCGCTCGAGGCCATCTCTGCAGCCAAGCCGGTCTCCAAGCCGGTTGCCGTCCCAGACGCCAGAGCCGCCCCCAAGCCGGTTGCCCCCTCCAAACCGGCCCCCCCGAAGAAGTAGGGCCTGTTTGCGCTTCCCCCCAGGCGCAAGTTGCCGTAGCGTCGGCAAAACGCATGGGTTTGGCACTCGTTCGCGGGCGTGGGTGGGTTCTGGCTTGGGGTGCACAGCCGCGCCCGGTCGCGCTTTACAGGGCGTTCCGGATATCCGCAGTCGCCAGCGTGGCTCTTTGCCTGATCGCCGCGTCCGAGGTCCCGGCCTTCGCGGAAGAGCCCGTCACCTCCAGCGAGCCGCGATTGATGAGCGAGACCGCGGAGGTCACCAGCGTCGTCGACGCGTTCGACCGCGACGATCCGTTCGACCTGCACCTGACGCTCGGGTTCCAGCAGACCTGGAAGCACTCCGACATCCGTCGCGAGACGAACCTGTTCCAGCCGGGGCTCTCCACGGGCGGCTTCGTCGCATCGACGGAGAACGTCGCGTCCTACAGCCAGTCGGTGAGCTTGCTCAACTTCGGCGCGGACGTCGGCCTCTACAAAGATCTCGCGATCTCCTTCCGGCTGCCCCTGATCCTCGCAGACTCGCGTGAGCTCGGAGATCTGAACGGGTCGGCGCGGAACCCCCAGCGCACCACGGACGGGCGCGGCGATCAGCTCTTCGCGGTGCCGTTCAAGAGCCCCACGCGAAGCGGCGTGGACTGGTTCAGCGTCGGCCTCAAGTACGCAGTGCTGAACCAGCAACGGGACGAGACCAAGCCCACGTGGGTCGTCGGCGTCGACGGCCGCTTCGCGATTGGCCCGCGCCTCCACGCCTGCAACGACAACGCAGGCGCAGGAGCGTCGAAGTGCCCGGACCCGGTGTCCGGTGCAAACCGCGACCCTGGCATCAGCCGCGCGATGAACGGCATCAACGTGATGACCGTCTTCTCGCGTCGCTTCGGCTACGTGGAGCCGTACACGGGCTTCAACTTCCTCGCCGAGTTCCCGCAGGGCAACAGCGACTTCGGCCAGACGAACGACGTGAAGGGCTCGCTCCTCAATGCGCCGCCGCTCGTCGGTGGCTTCACCCTCGGCACCGAGGTGATTCCCTGGGAGCAGCGCGAGCAGTTCCAGCGCCTCGTCATCGACTTCCGCGGCCGCGCCGAGTACCACTCGCCGGGCCGCGAATACAGCGAGCTCTTCGACGCCCTCGGCTCATCCTCCGCGCGCTCGCTCCGCACGCCAAACCCGGGCGGCTACACGCTGGGTCCCGACGGCGTCAGCAGCGTGGTCGACCCGACGAAGCAGACCATCCCCTTCACGGGAATCACGGACCAGGACGGCTTCGGCACCTTCGGCGGCATGGCAAGTGTCACGTGGCAAGCAGGCGAGTACGTGAAGTTCACCGCGGGCGGAGGCCTCACCTACGCCCAGCAACACTTCATCACGGCCGCACAGTTCTGCAACCCAAGCTTCGTCAGCGACCCCAGCGCCGCCGGTCCCTGCCACGGAGTGGTGAACGGAGGCGCCGGCCCGCAACCAATCACCGGCATCCCGAACCCAAACCAGCGCGCCGTGATCGACACCCCCGGCCACCGCTTCACCGCCGACAACACGACGATCGTCGACCTGTTCATCCAAGGCGTAGTGATGTTCTGAAGGCGCGGAGGCGGAGCGCAGGAGACGTAGCCGGTCTCCCGCGCTAACGTGGACACGATGCTTCGGAGGCGTGGGCTTGGCTTGATGGCGGGGTTGGCGATCGCGATGATCGCGACGCCAGCGCGTGCAGAGTCCCCAGGCGTGCCAGCCGAAGATACGCCGACACCACCGCCGCCGCCACCAGGCGCGCTGACGGGCCGCGTGGTGGTCTGGCCGACGCTGACGCCAGCAGGAGACGAGGCCTCCAAGGAGCCGCTGCACAAACCGAAGGCCACGGAGCTGGATGTGTACGCACGCGCGCAGGAGCTCGACGCGACGCTGCGAGACGCCATGCAGGACTTCGGTCTGGACCTGGACGTGGCGGACCTTGGCCCCGCGGCGGACAAGATGCGCGATATCGATCTCGTGGAACGCGCGGCGCGCTCGGGCAAGCGCGGTGCGGCCGAAGAAGGCGAGTGGGTGATCAGCGCGCGTATCCAGCCCGACGGCACGGACACGTTCATGCTGCGCATCGTTGCCGTCCCGCCGAAGTCCAAGAGCCTGCGCGTGCGTGTGGAGCGCGTGCGCTCGCCAGACATTGCGGTGCGCGGGCTAGTCATGGTGCGCGACCTCTTGAGCGTTGCGCCGCCGCCTTCGCCGGAGGACCGTCCAGAGAACAGCCAGTCGATCGGCTACGGCGTGATGAGCCAGCTCAAATCGCCGGGGCGCGCGGTCCTCGCGCTCAACGGCGCGCTGTTCGGAGCATATGTATCCTACAGCATTTCGCGCGCGGGCGGCTCCGAGGACCCGCGATTGCTCTATCCGCTGCTGGCGATCGGCACGGGCACCGGCCTCGGGGCCGCGCTGCTCGGCGCAGAGGAGTTCGACGTGACGACTGGTGACGCGTGGTACCTGGCGGGCGGCGCGTGGTGGGGGACGAGCTCGTTCTTCTTGCTCGCGAACAGCCAGCACATCCAGCCCGTGGACGATCGCTATGCGTGGGGTGTGGGCGGCGGCGTGGGCGGGCTCGGCCTCGGCATCATCGGGCTCACGCGCAAGCGCATGGACGAGGGCGGCGCCACGCTCACTCACTCTGGTGGCGCGCTCGGCCTGCTCCTTGGCTCGCTCGCGGACCTGGCGTATCGCGGTGACCTGAGCGCTGCACCCAACTTCGGCGCGGGCCTTGGCTCCGCGGTGGGCCTGGTCTCCATGGGGACCACGGCGCTCTTCGTGGACGTCACCACGCAGCGCACGCTGCTCATCGATCTGGGCGCTGGTCTGGGCGCGCTTGCGGGCTCCGCAGCAGGCTCTCCGTTCATCGTGAACGACGTGGCATCGGGCGATCTCGTGTCCACGCAGAAGACCCGCGCGTTCCTCGGGCTCACCGCCGCGGGCACGATCGCTGGCGGCGCGATCGGCTATGCGCTCACGCGTGAGAAGTCGAAGGCGAAGCCCGCGCCTTCGGCCCCCGCGCCGGCTCCGCAGAAGCCCGCGGCGTTTCAGCTCTTGCCGATGACCGGCGTGATCGGCCAGAGCGCCACGCGTGAAGGGCCCGTGCCCGCCTACGGAATCGGAGTCATGGGCACGTTCTGAGTCGGCGGAGCCGAAGTCAGCCGAAGCACGCGCCCTCGCCCCGATACGTCTTCTCGCGCCCGATGATCTTTCCGTCCGAGAAGAGAAGCACCTCGGCGAAGCGCTCCATCGGCTCGCCTGCCTTCGCGGGCCGCAGCAGCGCGACGCTACCGAGCACGCACGCATCCGCGCCTGCCCCTGCGAGCGGTGTCTGCACTTCACCCGCGCCTTCGAGCGCGAGCAGTGAGAGGCCCGCTGGATGAACCACGACGGGCAAGCGGTCGGCGCCGGCCTCACCCGACGCAATGTACCCGCCGCCTGCGCACGTGACGAAGCCTGGACCAGGACGCCGCGTCACCTCCACCGCGAACACCTCCGCGGGCTCGAGCGACCGGACCAGCGGGCTCGCGTACTCGTCGAACAGATGCGGCAACAAGAAGCCAGAGCCGCAGCTCACCTCCGTCACGCTCGCGTCCTCGGCCGTGGACTCCAGAGACCCAGTACCGCCGCCGTTGACGAGCGAGACGTCGAAGCCGTCGTCACGAAGGGCCGATGACATCGCGAGCCGGCGCGCACGCACGTCGTCGATGCTTCGCGACTTCAGCATGCGCAGCACCGCGCTCTTCGCGCGAGCGCTCGCCTTCTGATCTGCAACGCCAGCGACGAGCGCCTCGTACGCGAGCAACCCCACGACGGTCAGATGCCCGGTGTCACGCGCCAGCCGCGCCACGCGCAGCACGTCCTCTGGGCGCGCGAGCGGAGACCGACGCACGCCAAGGTGAGCGCCGAAGAGCGACAGGCTCGTGTCCACGCACACCACCACGCGAAGCTTCGCGCCGCTCGCCTCCGCCGCATTCGCCGCTGCACGCACGGACTCCTCCGAGTCCACGGTGACGATCATGCGCTTGCCATCCGCTCCCAGGCGCGCGAGCGCAAGCAGGTCTCCTGGCGCGAGCGTGGGATAGGCCACGAGCAGGTCGTCGTGGCCATTCTGAGCGAGAAAACAAGCCTCTCGGACGGAGAAGCACATGAGCCCTCCGAACGAAGCGCCGCACTTCTCCTTCACGCGATCGATGAGTGCGCGCACCCGAAGCGACTTGGTAGCGACGCGAATCGGCTTCGCCTTCGCCGCGCACACCGCGACGTGACGGGCGACGTTGCGATCGAACGCGTCCAGGTCGACGACCATCGCGGGCAAGGTCTCCCCTGAAAGCACCTCCGCGATCACGCCCCAATCCATCCGGCAAGACTATCAGACGACGAGGCGCGCCTACTTCTGCGGATTCCGCGCGTGCACTGCGTCGTAGATGTTCTTCATGAGGTGGAGCGACGTCTCGAGCACGTGCACCACGCCTTCCTGGAGCTCGGGGGCCTCGCCGCAGGTCTCGCGCAGGATGTCTTTGACCTCTTCCAGGTGCGCCTTGTCGATCACGGAGTGCGCGACCAGGAAGCTGAGCTGCGACGGCGCGAGCTTCAAATCGCGACGCAGCGCGACCAGGAAGTCCTCCAGGTACGGATAGCAGCCCTCTGCCCAGTAGCTGTATCCGAGGCGTGCGGTCGCATCCTGTTCCTTCAAGCGAAACAGGTAGCCGATGAACGCCTCGGTCTCCGGCAACGGCCGCGAGCTCCGCACCGACGCCGCAGACACGCCGATGCTCTCCAGATCCTTCAACACCATCAGGTCGTGACCGGCCTCGGTATATGCATGATGCAGGCAATATTTGAGGAGGGGCAGGCGCTCCGAGGTGAGGCCGACGGCGACCAGAGCCTGGTTCTGCGCGTTGAACCGCGTGTAGTGATAGACCTGCGTCATCAACGAAATGTAGAAGTCCCGATCGATGCCGCGCTTGAGCCGCTGCCATGACGGACTCTCGTGGATCGCTTGCCATGCGGTGCGCTCGACGTTGCCGAGCCGCTCGAAAAATCGTTCGCTCATGTGCCTGCCTTCCTTCGTGACGACGCGGACTCCTCCGAAAGCTGCCACCCGCGCGCGGCAAGGCGCGTCATGACTGCGGGCTGCGACGTCATCATGTCGCCGTGGATGACGACGTATCGCCGGTCCTGGGGCCGGCCGCGGAGCGTGAGCTCTTCTCCGCTGGTGACGCGCATGCCGAGGCGCGCGTAGAGGCGCTCCAGCGGCCGGGCGCACACCGCGAAGTTATTGCGCAGTGGCGTCTCGCGCAGCAGCCACGTACCTGCGAGGAGCAACATCGCCTCCACGAGGCCTGTCGCGCGCTCATCGCGACGCACCACCACGCGGCTCGTCTCCACCAGCGTGCCCTCTGGTACCTGTGGCCGGGTCCACGAGTCCGCCAGATCGCAGAGCTCGAATCGGCCACGCAGCGAGACCGTGAATCTGCAGGTCGCAAGCGCCGTGCTCTCACCGACGCGCGCGCAGACGAAGATGAAGGAGCGCTCGTCGTACACGTCCTCTGCCCGCGAGCGCGGCCCGCCCGGGGGCGAAAGGAGATAGGCCTGGGCCACCTGATACTCGGATTCGCGCAGCGCGAATACTCGTGCGCGCTCTTCGGTGCTCTCCGCGAGCTCCACCGTGTACGCAGCGTCGCCGTGCCGTGCAATGGCCATCGAAAACGCTACGACCGAGGAGGCTGCATGGATCGCTGGCGCGTAGAACCTCACGTGCAGCACGCAAAGCCCCACGCGGTCTCCGTTCACCCCACCTACGGCGAGAGCCTGTGGAACTACTTCCGCGGCTGGCGATACCCGTTCTTCGGGACGATCTTCATCTACGTGCTGATGGTTCTGGGCTGGATTGGCCTGGGCGGCGGCCTCGACGAGCTCGGTGCTGCCTCCATGCGCCGCATCGGCTTCGGGCTGCTCGGCGCGACCATGCTGCTCTTCGGCATCTTTCTCATCAACGACGCCGCGGACCGACACGTGGATGCACGCGTGCATCCCGACAGGCCCATTCCGCAGGGAAAATCTGCGTGGCAACACATCATGGCCACGGCGGTCGCGCTGCTCGTAGGCGGCGCGCTCGTGAGCACGCAGGTCAACCGCCAGAGCCTTGCGGTGGCGTCTGCGATGACGGTGTACGCGCTCTTCTTCTATGGGTGGGCCAAGAGCAACGTGCGCGTACCTGGCTCCTCGGAGATCCTGACCCCCGTGGTGTCGGCGATGTTTCCGCTCTACGGGCTCTCGATCGCGGGCTGCACGGAGCCGCGAATCCTGGTCGGCGCGGTCGGCTACATCTACCTGGCGGACTTCTCGCAGGACATGCTCGGTGGCATTCACGATCAAGAGGGCGATCGCGTCGGCAACGTACGCACATTCGCGCTTGCGCTCGGCGCACGACGCACGCTCATCCTCTCGGCCGTCGTCTATGTGCTCGCGGCGCTCACTGGCGCGTCGCTCCTCTACACCACGCGCACGAGCTACGTGTATGCGGTCGCGCTAGGAGGCGTTTCAGTCGCGATGATCGTTCTCTACGGAAGACTCTTCCGAATCGCGCGAAAGGGAGACGGACCAACGTTGCTCGCCGCCGCCGATCGCATGAATCACCTGGCGGGAATGTTCTTCTTCATAGTCGCCGCCTCCACCTTCCTAGATCACGTAGTGAGCCGCCTCCTACATCTCTGAAAAACCTAGCACCAGAAGGCCGGGATGGTTTTCGTCGAGACCGAGCGATGGGTGCGCTTTCTCGGGAGGAGCGCGCGGAGCGACCTCCTGGTCGTGAGCACGCACCGGACCGAAAAGCGCGCCCAGCGCGAAGGTATCGGCGAAAACCGCCCGGCCTTCAAGGCATCAAGCCGCGGATGAAGGGGACTAGCTCGCGGTTTACTTTTTCGGGCTCTTCGAGCGCGGACATGTGGCCGGCGTCTTCGACCCAGCCCATTCGCGCGCGCGGGATGTTGTTCACGATGAAGCGTGATTCGTCAGGAACGGTGGAGCGATCGTCCGTGCCGCACATGACGAGCGTGGGCGCGGTGATGCGCGGGATCTGCTTCGAAATGTCCCCGCGCTTCACGACGACGGCGAGCCCAGCGCGAGCGACGCCCTCGCGAGAGAAGCCGAGGCCGTTGCGGCCCGACTCTTCGACGAGATCCGGCTTGTCGCGAAGCGTGCGCGGCCCGAAGAGGAGCGGCGCGACGGCGCGGTTGTAGAGCTGCATAGGCACGCCCACGCGGCGGTGCAGCGAGAGCAGGCCGCGATACTTCGCGCGGTTCACGATCGACTCGGCGTGCGCGCTGGTGTCGAGGAGGATGAGCCCCGCGGCCCGCTCCGGATGCGCGAGCGCGAAGCGCATGGAGATCATGCCACCCCACGAGAGGCCGACCAGGATCGCCTTCTTCACGTCGAGCTCGTTCATGGCGTCGAGGAGCGCCTCTGCGTGGTCCTCCAGCGTGAAGCGCGGCGGGTCCTCTGTCTTGCCGTGGCCGGGCCCGTCGAAGACGACGGTGCGCGTGACCTCGGAGACAGGGCCGACCTGGTTCTTCCACTGCCTTCCATCGAAGAGGAACCCATGAAGCATGAAGACAGCGGCGGCCTCCGGCGTGGGCAGCTTTCCGCGCTCCTCGTAGAAGAAACGACCTAGTCGTGTGCGGGCGTAGGGCATACGGGCGCGCAGCCTATCACAACGCGCTCTTCGTCAAGGCGGGCGCGGTTTCGCGCTCTGCGTCGGCCTCGGCCTCGAGCAGCGCGTGCTCGAGCGCGTCTGCCGAGGGATCTTCGAGCGCGACACGAAGTCGCGTCGCGAGCTTCTTCTCGGCGCACGCGTCGATCGCGACACGAACGCGCACCGCCTCCTCCGTGCCCAGGTTCTTCGCAAGCGACACCATGGCGGTCAGGCGATCGAGCGAGCGTGCTGCTGGATTCTCCAGCGTGCGCAGCAGCGCATCACGCGACACCGACGCCTTGCGGAAGCTTGCCTCCGCGCCGTCGCCCACGCGCCGAAGAAACTCCAGCCACTCACGCGGTGAGCGCCCTCCCCTGCCCAGCGAGGTGGTGCTCGCAAGGTCCGTGGTCGCCGACTCCGCGGCGTGGCGTGCGGCCATGATGCGCTCCCAGATACGCCGCGCGAGCTCGATGTCGTCCGCCTTGGGCTTCTTCTGCTGGGTCACCTTGTAGCCAAGCACCTCTCCGCCGCGCAGGTGGATCGAGACCTCTGCGCCAAAGGCCTCCACGCGCGATATCGCCGAATGCTTGTAGAATGCACTCTTCATGAGCGACGTCGCCTGGACGCCGTCCGTGCCGACGACCAGGGAGATGCGCATGGCCCGCTGGCGCGCGGCGAACGCGATGGCCAGAAGGAACGCGCCAAGCGGGAAGTAGGAGCTGCCCACCATGGTGGAGCCACCCATCCAGAAGAACGCCGCCACCCCGAACGGCAGCAGCGCCAGGAGCCGCTTCGAGCTCTTCGCCGGATGCACGGGGAATGAGCACGCGGAGCTCTCCGCATCCAGTCCCAGCTGGTGCAGCACGTCGGCTGCTTCCTTCTCCGACGAGACCATGATGTCGATGCGGCGACCAAGGCTGCGCACGAGGCGCACGTAGTGGCCCCCACCATCGCGCATGGGCGTGGCGGTCTGGATCTGCTTCTTCGGCACGACGGTCTTGCCGACGCGAATCGTGTCCGCGGTGGCGACGAGCTCGCGCTTTTTGATCCGCTTCGCGAGACGACCCAGGAGGCTCGCCCAACCAAAGAACGCGACCCAGCCGATGAGCCACGCGGCCGTCGGCAGATGCCCGATGCCCAACATCATCCCGCCCCAGATGGCGAGTGAGACGAGGCGCAGCGCAGGCGAATCGAAGCGAACGGGCACGACACGCGGTGCGGTGGTAGCCCGCGTCTGCGTGTCGGTGGCGAGCGTGACGTCCTCGTCGTTCGTGACGACGCCGCCGTCGTCCGCGGTCACGGGAAGATTTCGCGCTCCTTGTACACCGACTCGATGCGGGAGAGCGCGAGGGCATACGCGGCGACCCGCATGTCGACCTTCTTCTGGCGCGCGAAGTCGGAGACCTCCTTGTACGCGCGGGTCATCGCGCGTTCGAGCTTGGCGTCGACCTCTTCCTCGGTCCAGCTCTCGGAGCGCTTGTTCTGCACCCACTCGTAGTAGCTGACGGTGACGCCGCCGGAGTTCGCGAGCACGTCGGGCAGGATGTCCACGCCTTTTTCGAGGAGGATCTTCTCGCCCGCGGGGTTCGTCGGGCCGTTCGCGCCCTCGACGATGACCTTCACGTTGAGCGACGCGGCCTCGGCCTCACCGATCTGGTTCTCGAGCGCGCAGGGCGCGAAGATGTCGGCCTTGGTGGCGAAGAACTCCTCGCGCGTGATCGGCTTGCCGCCCGGGTAGCCGGCGATCGAGCCCTTCGACGCGACGTAGTCCTGCAGCTTGTGGGCGTTGAAGCCCTCGGGGTTCAGGAGGTAGCCCGTGTGATCGCCGACGGCGACCGTGGACACGCCGAGGCGCGACAGGATCACCGCGAGGTGCGAGCCGACGTTGCCGAAGCCCTGCACCGTCATCGTGCTGCCTTCGAGATCGAAGTTCTTCTCCTTGGCCCACTCGACGACGCAGATGACGCAGCCCTGGCCCGTGGCCTTGGTGCGACCGAGCGTGCCGCCGCTGGAGACCGGCTTGCCGGTGACGACGCCCTTCACGGACTGCTTCTGCGCGGAGCCCACCATGTTGGAGTAGGTGTCCATCATCCACGCCATGGTCTGGCTGTTGGTGCCGACGTCGGGCGCGGGGATGTCGTACTCCGGTCCGATGTTCTCACCGAGCGAGTGCGTGAAGCGACGCGTGATGCGCTGGAGCTCCGCCTTGGACACACCATGCGGGTCGAACTTGATGCCGCCCTTGCCGCCGCCGAACGGCAGACGGAGCAGCGCGCTCTTCCAGGTCATCATGGCCGCGAGCGCCTTCACGTCGTCGAGCGTGACGCTCGGGTGGAAGCGCATGCCGCCCTTGAAGGGTCCGAGCAGGTTGTTGTGCTGGACGCGATAGCCCTTGAAGAGGCGCACCTCGCCGTTGTCCATCTTCACCGGGAAGTTGATGATGATCTCGTTCTTCGGCTGCGTGAGGATGGTGCGGACGAACGGCTCGAGGTTGATCGCCTTGGCGGCGCGCTCGAGGTAGTCCTGTACGACCTTGAAGAAGTCGTAGTCCTTTGCGGTCGGGATCCGTCCCGACGGAGTGGGGGCCGGGATGGAGGCGCTGCTCTCGGAGGTCTTCGTCGACATGCGCGCGAGTTCTAGTCGACCGCGAGCCGAAGGTGAATACCTCTGAGCGTGAATGCACTGCGTTACGAACCGGTCTGGCGACGACACGCGGGAAAATGCAGTACACAACGACGCAACTCATGGATGAGTTCCGCAATCGCAGACGGCGTGTCGCTATTTGCGAATGGAGCGCGCAAACTCGATCGTGAGCGCGTGCGCGAGCTCCGTTGGGTTGTCGATGATCGCGGGCTGCGGCAGCACGGTGCGCGGCGTGACGCCAGGGGCATAGCGGCGATCGCCCCGGAACGAGGTGAACATGGTGTGCGTGGCAGGGTCGAGATTCACGATGGTGGACATCGGTCCGCCCGCGTTCGCCGTCATGGGCGCCGAGGCCTTGGGCAGCGTGACGAACCGCAGCGGATGGGTCGCACCAGCGATCTCCACCACCGACGCGCGACTCGCAGACGCGAGGAGCTCGCCGGACTGGTTCGGGATGATCTCGTCGGAGTAGGCCTGGAGAAGTAGCAGCGCTCTTGCATTCTGCGGGGCCTTGCCCGAACCAGCGCGCGGGTGCGTGATGTACGGCGCGAACGACGCGGGATCGCCCGGACCAATGGCGGCCTGCAACAGGGAGAGTGAGCGCTGTGCGCCGGCAGGAAGGACGTCGAGATGCGCGACGTCGAGCGTGGGGTCGAAGCCGCTCTTCACGAACAGGCTCACGAAGCCGGAGAAATACGGCGACTCGGGGAACATGGGGAGGAAGATTCCGGCGCCCGGAACCGAGAGCACCGCGGCGTCGAGATCCGGCGCGACGGCCGAGACCTGTGCACCGAGGATGGAGCCGAAAGATTCGCCGGTGTAGATCACGTGCGCGCGGTCGAGCGTGAACCCCGCGAGCGCCGGATCGGATGCGGCGACCGCGCTCACGTCTCCCTTCTTCAAGAGGCGGCAGAGCGCGACGACATCGAGCACCGCCTGGTTGAAGTTGCTTTTCACGTAGCGCGCGTCGAGCGGTGCGATGCCTGCGCCCGGCTCTCCGTTGAAGTCGAAGAACGCGATGGCCGCACCGAAGTCGTCGTTGTCAGCGAGCCCGTCGGGGCCGTCCTTCCCGGTGAAGTTGTGCTGAACGTCGACCGCGCCGGGCCTTCGTCCGCCGTGCCACAGCGCATCGATGCCGATCGTCGCGAAGCCCGCGCGGGCGTAGTCGTTTGCGACCGCGCCGACCTGAGAGCGACCGGCGTTGAGGCCATGCTGGAAGATCATGATCGGCGTGCTCGCCAGGCTGCCGCTCTGCTTCGGCAACGTCAGCATGAACGGCACCTGCGTGGTGCCATGCAGGAGGGGTGTGCCCTTCGCGTCCACAAGGACGAGACCGAGCTTGCCCTCGCCGCGAGAGAGATAGCTGGGCGCATCGAACGTGCCGAGGACGACCCACCCGATCGCCTCGTGCACGATGCCGTCGGGATCTCCGAGGCCCGGCCGGGTCGTCGTTGGCTTGCCGAAGAGCTCCTCGAGCGCGGCGCCGTGGACCACCGACGTCACCGTCACGTGCGGCAGCGGAGACGTGAGGAGCGCGTCCGTCATCGCATAGAGCCGGTCCGTGGGATGGCCGACCGTGAAGACCGTCGCGGCGCCGATCGCCGTGCCCGCGTCCGTAGCATTCACGTACGCGACGAGCGGTGCATAGAGCCCTGCCTGCGGGCCGTCACCGCGAAGAGCGGCCGACAGCTGCGGCGACGGGCGTACCTGCTTGTCGTCCAGGTAGCATCCATAGAGGTGCCCCTCGGTGAGGACACCTCCGGGCGGCGCGAGCGCGACGATCTCATGCGTGCTCTCGCGATGGAACAACGACAGCTCGACGCGCGTTGCCACGGCACCCGGCGTGAGATCTACGAGGTGCGCGGTGCCCTCCATCGGCCCGTCAACAAGCGCTCCGCCGTCTGTGGGGAAGAAGATGGAGGATACCGCGGGCGCGCCGTCGAGCTCTTCGAGCGCCGCCGCGAGCCCGCTCACGCTGTCCGCTCGCCCGCCCAGCCCCAGCTCGGTCACGCGCAAGCGTCCGTTCACGAGGAACACATCCGACGGCCACGGCGTATCCGCGGTCGTCCCGCCGAGCGACGCAAGAGGTCGCGCGTCGGTCCCCGCGCTCGGGCAGGCGGCGGTCGCCAGTGACAC
>JANXLV010000231.1 GCA_025355005.1 Myxococcales bacterium
AAGGCGCGAACCATCACGCGACGCTCCTACGGATTCCACTCTCCCTATGCCCTCATCGGACTCATCATGCTCTGCTGCACCGGCCTCGCCCTCACGCCCGCGTTTCACCATGCGCTTCCACTAAAGGGTTAGGAGAGGCGATCTTCATCGCCTGCCGCACGTAGGCCTTCACGGTCTTCTCGAGCTTCGTCACGTCCGCGACGCTGGTGAACCGGATCTGCCGCGCCGCCTGCACGTGCTTGGTCTGCTGGATGAGCACGTTCTTGGGGTCAGGGAGCAGCGAGCCCTTGTGGAACAGGATGGCGCAGTACTCCTTGAAGCCGTGGATGAGCAGCACGTTCTTGCCATCGAGCGCGTAGCAGGGGTGGCCCCATTTCAGCTCCTCGGTGAGCCCGCTCGTGAGGATGATCTCGCGGAGCTTCGTGAGCTCCGCGCGCCACTGTTCTTGTCGCGTGAGGTACGCATCCACCTTCGGGTTCATCGGCTCTGGTTCTACCAAAAGCAGTACGCAAGCCGTCAAGAAAGCTCACGGCCGCTGGTAGGATGCCGATTGATCAGCGGCGCAGCGGGGCAGGGCTATTCAGCTCCCTGGGCGCAGTGCCGATGTCATATAACGCGGCTCGCCATACGGTCGATGGTACGAACTGCGGTTTGAAACGCAACGCGCAAAGTTTGAAACGGACTTTCATTTTGCCCGACCAGCCGCGAGCCGGCGGCGCCTCGGTGATCGGCCCGTCGACCGGAGCAGGGTCTTGTGCGGATCACCCTGAAGAAGCCGTGGTCGGACGGCACGGTGGCGGTGGAGATGACGCGCTTCGTGTTCCGCGGGGAGACCCGTTGAGTCTCCTGTGTCGGCTGGTGGCGAGCGTGCCTCGGCCGAAGCTGCACACGGTACTCAGGCGTGCTCGGCAGCGCGAGCAAGCTGCGCTCGCGCGTCGTGCCGACCCCTCCGATCACGAGCGCGGTCATGTCCGCCGCGGATGCCAGGGACGGGTGGAAGCCGAGGAGCCGCACGCTGGAGGCTCTCAAGCCGGCTCCCCAAGCCCGGCCGACGGAGCTCGACGCGATCGCCGTGATAGGCTTGAAGCTAATGCTGGTTCGACGTTTGGCTTGGTGCTTCGTAGGGTCCATCGTCGCGTGGTGGGGGGTCGCGGCCTGCGGTTCGTTCTCGGGGAGCGACTCTGCGCCGAGCACCGACGGCGGAACGGCCGATGTTGTCGATGGCGCGTCGACAGGGGATGGCGGCGTGAGCGACGGTTTCGCGGATGCCGGTGCTTTCGTGAGGGGACACTCCGCGGTCATGAGCACGACGAGCGGGGCGCTCACGCTCTCGGCGCCGCCCAACGCCGTGAAGGGTGATGTTCTCCTCCTCGCCCTGAGCGTCCTCGGCGCCCCGACGCTCACGATGCCGCCCTTCACGAAACCGACGATCCTCGGCCACTGCAACAATGTGAACCAGCTCGCCATCGAGTCGTCGGTGGCAGTATACGACGGCACGACGAAATCCTTCTCCGTCACTACCACCGACACGATGGCGGTCCTCGAGGGGGTCATCGTCGCGTTCGCCAATACCGGCGCTTCAGCGGATGACATCAAGGTCGAGGACACGGAGTTCGAGGGCGGAGCTACGCTCGGTGTCGAGGTGCAACACGCGCGCGATCTCGTCGTGGTTGCGATGGACGTACACCAAGCGGGATTCAACGGAGGCTACCTCGTGAGCGCGAGCGGTCTCTCGCTCGTCACCAATGGCGTGTCGCTCGGCGTGTTCGCGGGCGCTTTCGCGAAAGGGCAGACCGGGCCGCTCGGACCGTTCACGAACTTCGCGCCGCCGTGCTGGGGCACCATCACCTACGCGCTGCCGCCGGCGCCCTGACCGCGAGCGAGGAGATGCAGGTCGCGTGTCAGCGGAAACGCCGCCAGCGCGTGGGCTCGGGCGGCGGCAAGCTGGAAGGCCCACGGCGACTCCTATTTGCGACGTCGCGCATTGGTCCTCGGTAGTGCCTCACGCCATGCGTCGGTCATGAGCTCCACGAGCAGCTCGTCGTCGACCTTGGCGAGCTCCACGGCGACGTAGCCAAGGCGCGTCCATCCGCCCAGCGAGAAGAACGTATCGGGAAGGGACTCGAACAAGGCCTCGCGCTGATCGACCGCCTGCACCATCAGGTTCACGCGCCTATCCGCACCAAGCGTGGCGAAGATCTTTCGCTTGGTGCGGAATGCGGTGCGGCCCATGTGGGGGACCTCCGTCACGCCTTCGAGCGCGAGGGCGAGCTTGCGGAAACGCGCGGGCGTCATGCGTGAGAGCGTACGCGAGTCGGGGCTACGCGTCTTCGCTCTCTGCGACGACGCGGATGTCGATCTCGAGCGTCCCGAGCAGGATCTCTGCGTATCGCCGACAGACCTCCGGATCCGCCAGGGGACGCGCCATGCTGCGCAGCCTACTCCAAGTAACTCGGGCGGTGCCGCCCGGCTGTGGCTACAGTCATCGCTCGGAGTGTCCGGATGACCGAGTATCTGCCTCCCAACATCACCATGCGCCTCGGCGACATCCCGCTGTCGTTGACGCTCGTGGAACAGATGGAGGAGACGGGCGTTCTGGATGCCCGCTTTCGCACCGAGCCCGCGGCCACGAGCCTCCCTGCGCTGGATGGTTCGCTCGCCACGTTGTTCGTCGGCGCGTCGGGACTCGTTACCGGTCTCCACATCGAGGACCACGTCGACCACGAGACGGACCGATCCATCGACTTCGAGATCGGAACCATCCGCATCATCTGGCTCGGCGACGCCATCCGCGTCACCCTGCGCGCATTCTTCGAGCCGGAGACCTGAAGCATGGCCGCCACGTTCATCGCGCAGAACCGCGCGGCCCGATTCCACTACGAGATCTCGGAGAAATTCGAGGCCGGCATCGTCCTTCGCGGGAGCGAGGTGAAGTCGCTTCGCGAGGGACGCGCCAGCCTGGCGGAGGCGTACGCTACGGTGGAGAACGGCGAGGTCTGGCTGAAACAGATGCATATTGCATCTTTCTTCGCGGCGCGCGCGTTCCCGCACGTGGAGCGCGGCATACGCAAGCTGCTGCTCCACAAGAAGCAGATCGCCCACCTCATACGTGCCGTCTCGCGCGAGGGCTACACGCTCGTCCCGCTCGATCTCCATTTCTCCAATGGGCGCGTGAAGGTCACGCTGGGTGTGGGCCGCGGACGCAAGGCGCACGACAAGCGCGCCGTCCTCGCCGAGCGCACCGCCACGCGCGAGGCCGTGGAAGAGGTCCGCGCGCGTCGCGATGGTCGCCGCGACTGAGCCTTCCCGAGAGGGGCTATTTCTTCGACGCCACGAAGCCGTAGCTCGTCCAGGTGAGTACGACCCGGCGCGGAAGGCGATCACGATCCGCATGCGCTCCGTCACGGATGCTGCGGCGCCGACCACCAGCTACATCCGCGGCGACCTCGTGAGCAGCACGTTCGTGCTCACACCCACCGCGGACGGAAAGGGCACCCGCGTCGTCGGCGACGTCCATTGCGATCCCCGCGGCTCCGTCTCCACGTGGATCGTCAACTTCTTCCAGAAGGACTGGCCGCGCAGCACGCTACGAAGCCTCCGCACGCAGGTCGCAAAGACGAACATCGTGGAAAACCCTGCGATCCGGAGGCTCGTGGGGGCTTCTGACGAGCGCGATTCACCCCCGCCACACTGAGCCCAAGGCTCCGCCACGCCGTGAAAAAAAAGATCGGGGCCGTGTCGATCCGGCTCGCCCTCGTTCGTCGCCTGAGCGAAACGAGACAGGAGCAAACATGAAATACCTCGCATTCATTCGCCACTCGGAATCGTACCGCTCAGGGCCGCCCCCGGCCGCCCTCATGAAAGCCATGGGCGAGTACGTGGAACGCTCGAAGAAGGAGGGCACCCTCGTCGACACGGGCGGCCTCCTCCCCAGCAAGGATGGCTTTCGCATCCGCCTGTCGAACGAGAAGATCACGGTGACCGACGGCCCGTTCACGGAGACCAAGGAGATCATTAGCGGGTGGGCGATCATCGAAGCCAGCTCCAAGGAGAAGGCGGTCGCCTTCTCGCGCGAGTTCATGGAGCTGCACAGGAAGCACTGGCCCAGCTTCGAAGGCGAGTCCGAGGTGCGGCCGATGTTTGCGCCCAACCTGGGTCCGTGAAGGCACGGACACGAAACTGGATCATGGAAACGCTCGAACAGAGCAGAGGAGAAGAGTCATGCGCGTGATGGTTTTCGTTCCCGGTGACAAGCGCTCGGAGGCCGGCGAGATGCCGACTGAAGAGCTGATCTCGAAGATGATGAAGTTCAACGAGGACCTCGTGAAGGCAGGCGTCATGCTCGCCGGTGACGGCCTCACGCCCACCGCAAAAGCGAAGCGCGTCCGCTTCGAAGGCGCGTCGCGCACGGTCATCGACGGTCCGTTCGCGGAGAGCAAGGAGCTCGTCGCGGGCTACTGGATCTGGCAGGTGAAGTCGCTGGACGAGGCCGTGGAGTGGCTGAAGCGCGCTCCGTTCGACGGCGGCGTGGAGATCACGCTGCGACCCATCTTCGACCCGGCCGATTTCGGGAAGGATCTCACGCCGGAGCTCCGCGAGAAGGGCGACAAGCTCCGCGCAGAGATCGAACGCCAGCGCTCATGACCGCGCTGCCCGGTGCCACGCGGGCGGCGATCGACGCGGTCTTCAGGATCGAGTCCGCCAGATTGATCGGCGGGCTCGTCCGCGTGGTGCGTGATGTCGCGCTGGCCGAGGATCTCGCCCAGAGCGCGATCGTGACGGCGATGGAGCGGTGGCCCGAGGAAGGCATCCCGCAGAACCCGGGCGCATGGCTCATGACGACCGCAAAAAACAGGGCGATCGATCACCTGCGGCGCGAGAAGATGCGCGGCCGCGCGCACGACTCGATCGACGAGGAAGGCAGTCCGCAGATCGCCGCAGGAGGTCCCGACGTGGAGACCGCCATCGACGAGGACGTGGGGGACGACCTCTTGCGTCTCGTGCTCGTGGCGTGTCACCCCGTCCTCTCGCGCGAGGCCCGCGTCGCGCTCACGCTGCGCCTCCTGGGTGGGCTCACCACCGACGAGATCGCCCGCGCGTTCCTGGCGCCGGAGCCGACGATCGCCCAGCGCATCGTGCGCGCCAAGCGGACGCTGAGCGAGGCGCGTGTGCCGTTCGAGGTCCCGCGGGGCGCGGAGCTGACGTCACGGCTCACATCGGTGCTCGAGGTCGTTTACCTGATCTTCAACGAGGGATACTCCGCGACCAAGGGCGACGACTGGGCACGTCCCGCGCTCTGCGAAGAGGCGCTGCGTCTTGGACGTATCCTCGCGGGCCTCGCGCCCGACGACGGCGAGGTTCACGGCCTTCACGCGCTGATGGAGCTACAGGCGTCGCGCCTTCGCGCGCGCGTCGGGCCGACGGGTGAGCCCATCTTGTTGCTCGAGCAGGATCGCGCGCGGTGGGATCAGCTGCTCCTCAATCGCGGTCTTCACGCGCTCGCGCGGGCCGAGTCGCTGGGCGCGTCGCTGGGAAGAGCGCTGGGGCCGTACGCGTTGCAGGCGGAGATCGCCGCGTGTCACGCGCGTGCCCGCACCGCAGAGCACACGGACTGGGCACGCATCGTGGCCGTCTACGATGCGCTCGTGGAGATCACAGGGTCGCCTGTCGTCGCGTTGAATCGCGCGGTCGCGGTCGGGATGGCGTTCGGTCCAGCGGCGGGCCTCGAGCTCGTCGACGAGCTCATCGATCTGCCGTCGCTCGCGGACTATCACCTCTTGCCGAGCGTGCGCGGCGATCTCCTGATGAAGCTGGGACGGAACGGCGAGGCGCGCGCCGAGCTCCTTCGCGCTGCGGGCATGACGGAGAACGCACGGGAGCGCGCGCTGCTCCTCGCGAAGGCGAATACGTGCGGCGCCGCACCTTCCTGACGGGTAGAAGGTATGGGTGATGGAAGAGTCGCTGGACCCAAAGGACCCCGCAGAGTTTCGCGCGCTCGCGCAGCGCATGTTGAACGAGATGCTCGATCATCTGTTCGCGCTGCGTGATGCACCCGCATGGCAGCCGATGCCCGACTCCGTGCGAGGCTCATTCAACGCGCCCGTGCCGATCGATGGAGCGGGCGCCGTGTCCGCCTACGAGGACTTCGTGCGCGATGTGCTGCCGTATCCGAACGGCAACCTTCATCCGCGGTTCTGGGGGTGGGTGCAGGGCACCGGCACGCCGCTCGCGATGATGGCAGACATGCTCGCGTCCGGCATGAATCCGCACCTGGCGGGCTTCAATCAGGCGCCCGCGCTGGTCGAGCAGCAGGTGATCTCGTGGCTCGTCGACGTCATGGGATTTCCGAGCGGCGCAAGCGGTCTCCTGGTCAGCGGCGGGACCATGGCGAACACCGTCGCGCTCGCGGTCGCACGTCACGCGAAGGCGGGCTTCGACGTGCGCGAGGAAGGGATGCAAGGCGCGCGGCCACGGATGATGTTCTATGGCTCCGCGGAGACCCATAGCTGGGCGAGCAAGGCCGCGGAGCTGCTGGGCCTCGGTCGTCGCTCGTTTCGCAAGGCCGCCGTGGACCACGCGGGCCGCATCGACGTCGGCGCGCTCGCGGTGTGCATCGCCGAGGACCGCGCGAACGGGCTCCAGCCTTTCGCGGTCGTCGGGACCGCCGGAACCGTGAACACGGGGCAGACGGACGATCTGCGCTCGCTCGCCGCGCTGTGCCGCAAGGAGGAGCTGTGGTTCCACGTGGACGGAGCGTTTGGTGCGCTCGCGCGGCTCTCCGCGAACCTGCGGCCCATCGTGCAAGGGCTGGAGGAGGCGGACTCGCTGGGGTTCGATCTCCACAAGTGGATGTACATGCCGTTCGAGTCCGCGTGCGTGCTGGTGCGTGACGGCGCGGCGCATCGCGCGACGTTTGCTTCGAGCGCGCCGTACATCGCGGAGCAAGCGCGCGGCGTGATCGCAGGCGGCCTTCCATTCGCGGACCTGGGGCTGGAGCTCACGCGATCGTTCAAGGCGCTGAAGGTGTGGATGTCGCTGAAGGCGTATGGTGTCTCAACGTTCGCGCGGCTCATCGAGCAGAACGTGGAGCAGGCGCGCTACCTCGGAGCGCTGGTCGGTGCTCACCCGGAGCTCGAGCTCCTCGCGCCGGTCTGCCTCAACGTGGTCTGTTTTCGGTACGTGAAGCCCGCGCTGGATCCCGCCGCGCTGAATCGCCTGAACGAGGAGCTTCTGCTTCGCGTGCAAGAGAGCGGAATCGCAGTCCCGTCGAGCACCGTGCTGGACGATAAGTTCGCGCTGCGCGTGGCGATCGTGAACCACCGCAGCCGGCGCGAGGATTTCGACACGCTCGTGGATGCGGTCCTCCGCTTCGGGCGGGAGGCGTAGGTGCTCCACAGAGCGGCGCGGTTCGTCACTGGAGCAGGATGCGCGTGTACGTGACGGGGGCGCCAGGCGGCGTTGGCGAGAGCACTGCTCCACCAGGCAACGAGAGCGAGGCCGACGTGTTGCGGATGACGATGCGTCCGACGCTACCGCCGCCGCCGGGCCCTGCCTTCGTGGCGCCGTAGAGACCGTAGCCGCCTGGGAAGAGCAGGCCTGCGCCTCCCGGTCCGCTCTGACCGTAGCCACCGAGGCCCGACGACACACCGCCGGCTGGGTTTGCGGAGAGCTGACCGTCGATGCCGACGGGTTGCCCCGATGGAGGTCCGGAGCCGCCTGGCCCACCATTCGCGGCGATCACGCCGCCGGCCGCGATGGTGATCTTCGGTGACTCGAGCAGCGCCGTGCCGCCGGAGCCGCCACCCGCTCCCGCGCCGTTGGTGGAGCCGCTCGAGCCGTGACAGCCGCCGACGTTGATGCCGCCGGTGTTCGTGCCGTCGCCGACGGTGATGCTGGTGATCGCGACGAGCTGCACCGCGCCGCCGCCGCCGCCGCCAGTGACCGAGTCGATCTGGTTCGAGCCGCCGCCGGAGCCGCCCGTGACCGGTGCAAGAAGCGGATAGGACGCGCCGCCCTCCGCACCGAACTGGTTGGCCCCGGCACCCACGTAGTTGCCTGAGCCACCCGTCGCGCCGTAGCCGCCGCCGCCCGCGCCGCCGGCGCCGTTCTGTCCGATCGCGATCGTTGAACCTGGCGCACCGCCGCCAGGGCCGTTGCCTGAAAGGCCGCCTTGTCCGCCGGTGAATCCGCCGGGGCCTGCGGCGCCGCTCACGCACAACGTTCCGTTCGCGCCCCACGCGCGCGCGTCGATCACGCCTTGCAGGACGATGGTGTCCGCGACGATCGCGAGCGCGTTCTGCCCGCGGACCTTCATGGTGGCGCCCACGTTGATGGTCACGGTCTTCGCGGTGAAGATCCCCACCTTGTTCGTCACATGGAAGCCGACGCCGCTGATGACCTGATGCGCGGCGCCCGCGTTGGCCGTGCGCACACCGTCAATGGAGCCGTCGTCCGTGCTCACGAAGCCGGTCGCGGTGAACGTGAGCGCGCCGAGCATCGCCGTCTCCGCGAGATCGGCCGCGCTGACGGGCGCGTCTGCGGTGAACGCGAGGCAGTGCGCGCCGCCGTCGTTCGTGCAGTCGTACGGGCAAGGCGCGCTTGCCGCTGCGCCGTCGGGCTGACACGCCGCGAGCGTCGTGGTGTCGGTGCACGCCGGCGCGCACGCGCCCGTTCCGCCTTCGTTGCCTCCGCCGCCTCCGCCGCCGTCCGTGGTGCCAAGACCACCCTCGCCGCCGCCGCCGCCACCGCCGTCGTCCGTCAGGCCCCCGCCGGCGTCGGTTGCATCGCCGACGCACGCTACGAGCAGGCCGACCAGCGCGGCGGCCGCGCCGAACGCGCCGATGACGAGGTTGCGCGTGCTCACTGCAGTCCGATCTTGCCAACCGTGGTCGGACCGACGTTCAGGTTCGGCGAGAGGATGACGCCCGGACCAGGTGTCAGCTTGCCGGTGCCGTTCAAGATGTGAATGCGGCCAACGCTGCCCCCGCCTGCGCCGCCCGCCGCGCCGTTGCCGTTCGATCCGTTGCTGCCGCTGAGGAAGGTGCCGAGGTTGGTGCCGCTCGCGCCGCCCGGGCCTCCGGTTCCGTAGCCGCTCACGCCCTGCGTACCTGCGGCTCCGAGATCGCTGAACAGACCGTTGGTCGCTTGCGCGGCCGCGTTGCCGGTGCCGCCGCCGCCGCCGTTCGCCGCGAGGACGCACGTGTCGTGGAGCGTGACCTGCGGCACTCGATCAGGATCGTGCCGCCAGAACCGCCGCCGCCGCCCGCTGAGCCGAACGCGCCACTGCTGCCGCCGCATCCGCCCGCGTTGAGTCCGCCGGTGGAGCCTGCGTTGCCGATCTTCACCTCCGTGACGCCGACGAGCTGCACGGCGCCGCCGCCACCACCACCCTTGGTCTGGTTGCCCGTGCACGACCCGCCGCCAGAGCCGCCGACGATGGGCAGCTGGAACGGCACCGACGGTCCACCGAGCGCGTAGTTTGTCTGGCCCATGGCAGCGCCGCCATTGCCGCCGTCCGCGCCGTTCGCGCCGCCGCCGCCGCTGTTGTTGTTGCCCGAGGCCGCGCCGCCTCCGGGTCCGCCACCTGCGGTGGTGCCCGGTCCACCGATGAAGCCGCCGGGGCCCGCAACGTTGCCGATGCAGAGCACGCCAGTGGCGTCGTAGCCGCGAAGGTCGATGACGCCTTTCACGTCGATCGTGTCGGCGACGAGCGCGACGGGCAGCGTGCCGCGCAGCTTCAGCGTCACGCCTTGCGCGATCGTGAGCGTCTTCATCGAGTAGATGCCCACGCCGTTGTGCACGTGCAAGCGAACGCCCTGCTGCGTGTCGGGCGTCATGGGCGTGGGGTTCGCGCCGCGCACGCCGTCGATGGTGCCCGTGTCCGTGGAGAGGAAGCCGTCCGCGGTGATGTTCACGGCAGAGAGGCCGGCGAGCGCGAGGTCCGCGGGGAGCACGGGCGGGCTGGCCACGAGCGCGAGGCAGTGAGCGCCGCCGTCGGCGGTGCAGTCGAACGCGCAGTTGGTCGTGCTCGAGCCGCCATCGGTGAAGCATGCGGTCAAGGTGGTCTGGGTGCTGCAGCCCGGCGTGCACGTGGCGGAGCCACCGCTGTCGTTCGTGGTGGAGCCGCCGTCGGACGCTCCGCCGCCACCGTCCGACTGGCCCGTTGCAGTCGCGTCTGCGCCGCCGTCGAGATCCGTGCCCGTGGTGGTCGCGTCACCCACGCACGCTGCAGCGATGATACCGGCGAACGCCACCGAGCAAGGCAGAGAGACAAGGGCGAGCACGCGATGCTTCATCATGAAATGAGTAGCGGTTGCGGCCCCTCCTTACAAGGTCGTGATGTGGTGCTACCCTGGTTTTTTGGCTCGCGCGGTGATCGTGAGCGCGACGCCGCTGAGGATCGCGACGCTTGCGCCCGCGAGTCGCGCGGACACGGTCTCGCCGAGCAGCACGACCGCGCCGAGCGCGGCGAGCACGGGCACGAGCAGCTGCAGGACGGCCGCGCGCGTCGTCGTGAGGTGCGGGAGAGCGGCATACCAGACGCTGTAACCAACCCCCGACGCGAGCGCGCCGGACACGAAAGCGAGCGCGAGCCCGCGTGGCGATGCCTGCGCCCCGCTGCCAAACATCCCATCGGGCGTCACGAAGCGCGTCGCGACGATCACGAACACCGCGGCTGCCATGGGAGCCGCGCGCGCGAAGCTCGCAGCAGTGGTCACGACGGGATCACCGGGTGACACGCGGCCGAGCAGCGAGTACGCGCCCCACGCAACGCCGGCGAGCGCCATGGTCGCCGCGCCGAGCGGATCCGGTGCGCTCTTTCCAGGGACGGTGAGCGTTGCGAGGCCAGCGAGCGCAATGGAGATGCCGAGCCACGCGAGCGGGCGGGGTCGCTCGCCCCGGAGCACCCCCCATCCGATCATCGTGGCCTGCACCGATGCAAAGAGGATGAGCGCGCCGATCGCCGCGCCGAGCTTCAGATATGCGTACGAGAACGGCGCCGCGTACGCGAACAGCGCGAGCGCGGAGAGCCACTTCGCGCGCGAAGTTCGCGTGTCGCTGGGACGTCCGCGAGAGAGGAGCGCGAGCACGAGCGCTCCACTGGCGAGGCGCACCGCGGTGAACGTGGTCGCGTCGACGCTGCCGCCAGCGAGCGCGGGGCGGCACAGCAGCGAGTTGCCCGCGAAGCAGGTGAGCGCGATCGCGGTGAGCGCGATGCCTCTCGGATCACTCGCCAATGGTGTGCTCCGCGCCGCTCACGCGCAGCTGCGCTCAAACTGCGAGCCGACCACGAGATCGACGCCGTGCTTGAAGAAGTAGCACCACTGCCGCTCCGCCCCGATCGCGACCTGGAACGTCGGCGTCTCGAGCTGGAGGCCGCTCGCGGGCGGCGCGAGCTCCACGGCGGTCTGGGGGCCTGCGTCGGCCACCGGTGCACCCGACGATGACGAGGAGCGCGAGCAGCTCGTCAGCGCGAGCACGACCGCGACCAGGAGAACTGCGACGACCGATCTCGCATGCATCATTTCGCGGCCCCGACTCTATACCACCGCGTACATGATGCGGGTGCGAGAGGCGACGTCGATCTCGTATCAGGGCTTCACCATCGGCGCGCGGTCGGAGCATCAGGAAGTAGAGGCTGACAAGAGCGCGCTCGGACACACCTACTACGTTCGGCTCGAGTACCAGACGGGCAAGGTCTACTTCGTGAAGGAGGTCGGCCGCCATCTTCCCGGGGGATATGTCGGCTCGTCGGCGAAGCTCGTGTTCGCGTCCGGCTTCCCGACGAACGGTCGGGTCGGGTTGAAGTTCGTCGTGCGGAACACCGAGGGCGGACCGCAGTGAAGCTCGAAGCATGGGTCGATCGCACAGACGGAAAAGACGGAGGCACCTGGGCGAAGGTGCACGAGATGGTCGACCGTGGCGACTGGCTGGACAAGGACGGCAAGAACACCGGGCCGGCGTACCTCGCACCGGCGACGTCAGTCTTCTTTCGCAATGACGAGCTCGAGAACGGCGGCGAGGCACGTTACAAGAGCTGGAGCATCCGCGAGATCGCCGCGCTCTGAGCTACGCGTAGTTGCTCCCATGCGGGGCGAGCGGGGGTACATTCGCGCGATGAGCGTAGTTCAGCCGATCTCCCCCGCGCGCGCCTTCACGCACGTGACCGTGGCCCTCGTCGTGCTCGGCGCGGCGTGCCATCAAGAACCGGAGCCCGCGGCCCCGGCCCAGACCACCGAACCCGTGCGTCCCGCTTCGGCTGGCACGTGCGCACCCGCCAGCGTTTCGCACGGCGCGACGTGTCCTGCGCGGCCCGTTCCGCCGGGAACCGGCTCCTCGCCCGAGGGCTGCAAATCGGATGCAGACTGCACGGATGGCAAGGAAGGCCGCTGCGTGAAGAACGGGGTCGCCTTCCAGTGGGAGCAAAAAGAAATGAGCCACCCATCGAACTTGCTTGCGGCGCCGCCTCCTCCGCCGCTGCGATCCGTCTGCGTCTACGATCGATGCCAGTCCGACGGAGAGTGCGGCCCCCAGCTGCGATGCGAGTGCCGGTCGGGAGTGGCCACGGAGCGCAACCGCTGTCTCCCGCTCGACACATGCGTCTCGGATCGCGATTGCGCAAACGACACGCTGTGCGTGTGCGGCGCGTCAGGAATGGCCAACGCGTGCGCAAGAGGCAACTGCAGAGCCAACGCAGACTGCGGTGGGTTCGCGTGCGATCCGGATCACATGGGCGCTCGTTACTGCCGAACATCTCGGGATACCTGCACGGCAAACAGCCAGTGCAAGACCGACGTCCCCTACGGGCAGGCCGTGTGTGCCTACAAGACGGAGACGCACGCCTATGGTTGCAGCGTCCTCTTGCCGCCGCCGCCTGGTTGAGGTCGCTCGATTGCAGTGTCGGGTAGGTCGCCCGGCAACAGCGCGGAGAAGCCAACCAGGGCCTCCCACTGGCATCTCGGGTGGGTGGGGTTGTCGCAGCAGTCGACGATGAAGTCGCGCGCAGGTCCGAACGACGCGAGCCACTTCGCGTGTGTGGTCGCTGTCTCCGGGAAGGGCTGCGGCATCCACGTCGAGTACGGAAAGTAGGCCTCGGGGCGCGCGATCATGTCGAGCTCGTAGGGCCTGTCGGTCGTCGGCGTGCCCGTGGATATCGCGACCCAGTCCGAGCACGTCCCCTGGTCCGAGATGCGATGGCAGCTCGTGCACGGCGCCGCCTCGGGGCTCACGAGATGCCTGCTGTCGACCGTCGTGGGTCGACCCTCCACGCGAACCTGCGCGTATGGGCTGAAGCGATATGCGCTCGTCTCGAAGTCGAATACCGACTTGAGGTGCGGCGAGTAAACGAACGGATCATTGTCGTGGCAGCCGACGCAGTCGTCGCCTTCCGCGCGCGCGCTCCCTGCTTCCCAGAACGCGGTGTACGCCGCGATCTTCCCGACGTCGCCGTCGGTGATATCCACGTCGGGGAGAACGCCGTCGGACTCGGCTATGCCGGCGACCCAGTAGCAGGTCGCTCCGTTCTGCGGATTGTGCGCGATGATCCCGTGGTCGATGTAGACCGGCGCGTCGGTGCGCGCCACTCCCGGCTTTCGCCTGCAGACCGATTTGAAGACGACGCCGTTGTCGAGCGTGCCTTGGCCGAGCTTGCCGCCAGGCACGCACGCAGCTTCGAACGGGACGCTCTCGAGCAACGCCGGGTTCTCGCACGTCTCGACGTCGTCCGGTTCGTCGCGCTCCACCGGCACGCCGTTCACGAGCGACACCGTGTACACGTGGATGTCCTTGCCTGCCGCGCACGTCGCTCCGCTCTGCGGCGGCAGCGCCCCGAGCGCCTGCTTGCACTTGCACGAGTAGCAGACCGCCCATTTCGTATCGTCGCCGCCGGCTTCCTCACACGCCTGCTCGCAATAGGGGCTGAGGGGCGGAAGTGAGGGCGCGCTATCCGACAGCCCGTCCGTGGAGCCACCGCCTGGGGTACTCCCGCCCGCGCCGTCTCCGGCCATCGGCGCTGCCCGACCAGGGCGTGGGGACGAAGAGGAGGTTTGTTCTCCGCAGTGCGCGAGCGCCAGGAGCGCGCCGCCCGCGATGCCGAGCGAGACTGCATGTCTCAGAAAGAAGGACACCAGTGAAGACAAGGACGCCATGACGGGGCTTGTGGCCACACGGTCGGTTTCGTCACCCCGGTAGCAATTTGCACTTCTCGTCGCCACCACGCGGCGTGGGTCTCGATAGCGCCTCGGCGCTTCGCGGTGTCCCACCTGGGAGACACCACCTGCTACAACGCCTGTCCGCAGTGACCCGCTGCGAGATCAGAACGGCCTCATGGCCGCCTTCGCGATGTGCAGCTTCACGAGCGATCCAAAGCCCGCGTTGACGAGGCGCTTCACGAGTTCGTCGTAGGTGCAGGCGA
>JANXLV010000003.1 GCA_025355005.1 Myxococcales bacterium
CTGGTCAAGGCCGAGGGCGACGACGGTGTTCGGCCCTACGCGATCGATCCGGCGATCGCACAGCGGCTCTGGGCGTGGAGCGAGCGCTGGCTGTCGTGATCCCAGGGGGCGGCGATCGAAGCGACTCGATGACGTCGGCGCACCAACGGGCCGGGTGCCTTTCGTACTGGAGCCAACATACGTGCCGTTCAGCTACTCGCGCGCGAGTTACTCCAAGGCCGGGAGCCAACGATCGAGACCTTCTACCTCGCTGGGCTCGGAGAGCTCGCCGCGATGGCGAAACCAAGTGCGGAAGTGGTGAAGTTGCTGACTGCACAGACGCGAAAGCAGGCTGCCTGAATGGACCTGTTGCCCTGGCGTGAGGTCATCGTTCCGCACAAAGACGTCCTCGAGGGCACGTTCGAGGAGGCAGCCTTCGCCGCCGATCTTACAAAGGTCGTTCTTGGAAAGGCGCCGCCGGAGTACCAGGATCCGGTCACATTCTTCGAGCGCACCGTTATCACCGAGGGGATGAGCCTGCTCGTCCAATCGGTCCTGAAGCGCCTTGGCGGCAAGGGCGGCGATCCGGTCGTGCAGCTTCAGACGGCGTTCGGTGGCGGAAAGACGCACACGATGTGGCCGTCCTACACGTGGCGAGCGGCAAGGTCGAGGCGAGCAAGATGCTCGGCGTACCGCAGTTGCTGGAGAAGGCGAAGGTGAAAGACCTCGTCCGTGCGCACGTTGCCGTGCTCGACGGCACGGCGCTCTCGCCGTCCCATCCGCGCGCGCACGGATGGGTCAAAGCGAACACGCTTTGGGCCGAGCTCGCGTGCCAGCTGGGCGGAGAGGAAGGCTAACACTACTGCGGGATGTCGTTCCGACCGGAGCGTCTCGACGTCGCGGCGTGAGGGCGTGTTCGCATTCTCTTCTGCACAGAGGGCATCGCGGGAGGGGGACGAGCTGGGCGCGCTCCTCGTGCTCGTAGACGAGCCGCGGCACCTTGCCGGTCTCTTCGTGCTCGCGACCGTTGGCGAAGGTGTCGCGCCACATCGCGGCTGGTCCAGTCTTGGCGAGCGGCGAAGACGTCTGCCGGGACCGCAACGGACAGCAGCCAGTCACTCAGTCCGCGCTGCGTTCGCAGGCGACCGATTGAATCCCTCCGATTCGGCGCCCGCCCCATTTCAGCGATCAACGTCCGGTCGAATGGAAAGTGATCGGCGACGCGCCCCAGGGATAGGTGCCGGCGCCCCACGCTGCCTGCCACTCGGGGAACGTCTCGAGGCGACCGCCGTCCCAGATGCAGAAGGCCTGCGCCATCAAGTACGGGACGCAGTTCAACGGCTTCTCGTCGTAGACCTGCTGACTGAACTCCGACTGACTGTCGCCGAAGTAGTTCGTCCGCGCTCGAATACGACTCGTCGGTTTTTCCCCAGCGCCGTCCAGTTGGGACTCGTGGTGCTCACGCCACAAGCTCGAAGCGACGTGATACGCTCAAAGGTTCGAATCCCCTTGGGGACGCCCCCAAAAACCCCTCGTTGGTCCTGCGAGGGGTTTTCGCTTTTGTGGCAGGGCACGCGGGCTGCGTGGTGACGAGCTCGTCTCTCGGTAGGTCGGGGGCCCGGTCAGGTGTCGCCGTCGTTCACGTGCCAGAACGATCGCCCAGAGTGATGTCGGTCCCTGAAGTAGTGGTGGTTACGGGATTGAATGGCGTCGACCGCGGCCCGTGCATCCTCGACTGTCCGCGTGTCTGTATGCGACACGAGCGGGCCCAGGTGCGGCAGCGCGTCGCTCCGTAGCGAATACGCGAGCAGACCGCACGCGCGATAGCGAACCATGTAGGAGCGGTCGCGGCACCCGAGAACGCCGAGCTGAAACGATTCCTCGCTCGTGCGGGCGTATCGAACCGCATGAAAAACGAGGGCTGTGCGTCCTTGCCACGTGCGAAACGACGGGAATGCGCGCAGCAACCAGGGCACTACTTCCGGGCCAAGGCTGCGGAGCCTTCCCCAAGGAGCCTCCGTATCTGCGCTGCGCGACGTGTCGAGCTCCGCGAGCAACTTGCGAATGGTCTCGGGGTTCACCAGCGAATGCTACTCCAGTTTGGCCAGGACGGAAGTGTCACGCGAGGCCGCGGAGGATGTCGACTCGATTGGCCGGTGCGTCGGGAGCGAAGAAATCCGGAAGTGTGTTTGGCTTCCGCCGAGGCCGTGAGAGGAACTCCAGGGGCCACTCGGTATTGCGCGGCTTCTTGATGTGCACGTACTTCCTGGCCGTGGGCTCGGAGATGTATTCCGTCTGCAGGATCAGCGCGAGCGGCTCATCCGCTCCCTTCGTGCGCTTCGAGAACGCGAGCGCCTTCGGATACGTGGCGAACGCATAGAAGTGATCGCTCTCGCCCGTCGCCTGGCACCACACCCGGTACTCCAGCACGCAATCCCAGACGTAGCCCCCACCCGCCCCAGCAAGAGCCGGGTACTTACCAACCCGCTTCGGGTCCACAGCAGTAGGGTATCGGGCCATTGGCAGATCCTACTCGACTTCGACTTGCTCTCCGGCTTCGACTTCGTCCTCCTCGTTCAGCAGCTCCTCCATCGTTGGCAGCTCTCCATCTCTCTGGAACTTCCTCCACTGTTCGGCATGCTCCTTCTCGATGAGCGCTTCCAGAACGCTCGCCTTCAGTCGCACGATCGGCTTTCCGTCCGTGCTGCTTCTCGGGCGTATTCCAAGCTCTCGCACGGCGTAGACCGTCAGCTCGAGTGGGAAGAGATCGGGGACGTGGACGTGCGTGAAGTCCATCGCGCGGCCTTGCTTCATGATGCTCACTCGCTGGGTCTCGTGGGTCCAGCCCAGGTGGCGGACGTGCTCGACGACATCCTCTGCGTCGTTCGCGAAGACATGCAGGTCGATGTCACTGCCCTCTCGCACATGGCCCGTGGCGACGGAACCGATGAGGCGCGGCATGAACCGGTCGAGCGGCTTCATCGCCTCCAGCGCGACGACGCGCATGGCGAAGAGGCGGCGAATTCGCGCGTCGCCTTCTATCTCGCTCACGAGCATCAGGAGCGCGTCCTTGATCTCGCCGTTCGACGGCAGATCGCGCGGCCGGTAACGCAGGCCGCGGGCGCCCGTCTGTCCGAGCAGGCGCTTTGCGGCCATTCGCTTCGCCGTGAAGTATTGCTTCACGTCCTCGCCGTACATGATCTGCGCCGCCAGCTGCGCGATGGCTTCACGCAGCCCTCCGAATCGCTCCCAGCTCATGACACGCGACCGAGCTCCGGGCCCAGCACCTCGCGAAGCCGCGCGATCGCCCCGCCGATCAGCACGCCGCGTCTATGTGCACCATACAACCTTTTTTGAACGACCTGCTGGGAGACGCCAAGCCGCCGCGCGATCTCGGATTGCGAGAGCCCTTCGAAGAAGAAGAGCTCCACCGCCTCCCGTTGCTTTGCGGTGAGCGCAGTGTCCACGGCGCGCCTCACCAGCGTGTCTCGCTGCTCGGTGTCTAGTTGACTATCGGTCGTTCCTTTCATGGTCGTTGATGGGCGGCGCGAAGGTCACTGGGCCGGCTTGGTTGAGAAGAAATGAGAGAGCCTCATCCGCGGACACGACGGACGCATTCTTGCGCCGACCGCCAAGATCCCAGCCGCGCAGGAGCGACAGGTCGCGGAGCTCCGACGTACCCGCGAGCTGGCGCCGCGTCCGAGCTGGTTCGCGCAAGAGATCGAGGTGGTGGCGCACCAGCCACACGACGCGGTCGCTCATCAGACCGTCCAGAAGGTCCGCGCCGAGCTCGTCATGCGTTGCGCCGTCGATGGCTTTTCCCACGTCGTGGAGCAGGGCCGCAGCCCAGAGCTCGGGATCTTCCGACTCGCGCCGCGCGAGCTCGAAGACCTGCAAGGAGTGAAACAGTGCGTCGCCTTCTGGATGATAGCGCGGCGATTGCAACACGCCATCCAGACCGAGCAGCAGCTCGAAGAGATCATCATGCATCTACCCAAGTGTTGTCTCCCACGCTATTCCACCGCCTGCGTCCCGCTCTCCGTCGTGAGTCGCCCGGCGCAATCTCGCGGTCTGCCTGATCGCCTGCTGCGACGGGAAGCGTGGGGACAAAGCGAGACGCCGGAGCGTTGCGCGCGG
>JANXLV010000304.1 GCA_025355005.1 Myxococcales bacterium
CCCACCCGGACGAGGAAGGCAAGCCGCGCGATCTCTTGCAGTCGCTCACGACGTTCGTCGGCGGCGGCGGCCCGCGCTTCTGGTTCTCTGTCAGCCCGGAGCTGCAGCAGCTGAACTACGCGCAGGTGATCATCCAGGTGAAGGACAAGCACGACACTGGACATCTCGTCGCGCCGCTGCAGCACGCCCTGTCGCAGATCCCCGGCGCGCGCATCGACGTCCGCCAGCTCGAGAACGGAAAGCCCGTCGGCGTGCCCGTGTCGCTGCGCATCTCCGGCGACGACATCCCGCGGCTGCGCGAGCTCGCGAACAAGGCCAAGGAGGTCTATCGCTCCATACCGGACTGCGACCGCGTACGCGACGACTGGGGCTCGGAGAGCTTCGCGATCAAGCTCGCGATCGATCCCGATCGCGCGAGCCTCGCCGGCGTGACCAACTACGACGTCGCGCTCTCCTCGGCCGCGGGTCTCAACGGCATTGCAGTGGGCTCACTGCACGAGGGCGACAAGCAGATCCCGATCATCGCGCGTCTACGCGGCCTCGAGCGCGGTCAGCTGAGCGACGTCGGCAACCTCTACATCTACGCCTCCGCGTCTCCCCAGAAGGTGCCGCTACGGCAGGTCTCCACAGTGGAGTACGGTATGGGGATCGAGAAGATCCGCCGGCGCGATCACATGCGCACCATCACGGTCTCCGCGTTCCCCGTGCCCGGGAAGCTCCCGTCCGAGGTGATGAAGGAAGCCCATCCGAAGATCGACGCGCTCATCAAGAGCGTGCCTCCCGGCTACAAGATCGAGATCGGCGGCGAGGAGGAGGAGCAGAAGAAGGGCTTCCTGCAGCTCGCGATCGTGATGGTCCTCAGCGTCGCCGGCATCTACATCGCGCTGGTCTTGCAGTTCAAGAACGCCGTGAAGCCGCTCATCGTGTTCGCGGCCATTCCGTACGGTATCGGCGCGGCGGTCGCGTCGCTCTCCGTCATGGGCGCGCCTTTCGGGTTCATCGCGTTCCTCGCGATCATCAGCCTGATCGGCGTGATCGTGAGCCACGTCATCGTGCTCTTCGATCACATCGAGGAATGCCACGAGAAGGGAGAGCCCCTCCGCGACGCCCTGCTGGACGCGGGAATGGTGCGCCTGCGGCCGGTGCTCATCACGGTGGGAGCCACGGTGTTCGGGTTGGTCCCGCTCGCGCTCCACGGCGGCCCGCTGTGGGAGCCGCTTTGCTACGCGCAGATCGGCGGTCTGACCTTTGCAACGACGATCACGCTGGTGCTCGTGCCCGTCCTCTACGCGATCTTCGTGCTGGACCTGAAGCTCGTGAAGTGGGGCTAAGCTAGCGGACGGCGGCGCGGGCGCGCGTGAGGGCGTGCGCGGCTCCGAGGACGTCGTCCAGAGCGTAGCTCAGCGACGCGGGGTCTGCCGCCTGCGGGGTGAGGTGCATCGTGATCTGGGTGTCGTCCACGGAGACTGACGTGGAGCGCGCGACCATCGTGACGAGGCGCGCGCGCACCTCCGGCGTGAACAGCCACGCGAGAGCGCTGGGCACGTCCGCTTGCACGATGAATGCGTCGTCGAAGCTCGGATCGCCGACCTTCGCGTCCTTGAGGAACATCTTCATGAGCCCGGAGACGGCGCGCTCCGGAAACACCCGCAGGCCCGCGCCGAGGGCCGGATAACGCGCGGTGAGCACGATCGCGTACGCGAGCGGGCCGCCGATGTTGCCGTAGCTGGGCGGCGACGTGGTGAGAGACACAAGGACCTCTAGCTCGCCCTCCGCGCCGGTCACGCTGAGGTGCGTGCGATCGAACTGGAACGAACGCGCCCGCGCGAGCGCGTCGAATGCGTCGGCGGTGGCCGCGTGCCATGGCAGCGGCGGCATCGTCGCGCGAGTCCGCGCAAGCCTGTCGGCGATCCGTACGCAGACATCGACGGCCCACGCGAGCCACGCGGCGTCCTCGCGCGGTCGCATCATCGCGAGCGTCACAAACGTGTCTTCGACCTGGAGCGCCGCGCCGCCGTCGACTGCGGAGAGCATGAGGTCGAGCGCGTCGCCACCGTCACCCGCGCGCGCGAAGAGCTGCGGCACGGCAGCGGGCGCGAGCGCTCGCGCGACGAATCTCTTGTCGACGTCGGGGTTGCCCGTGAGCACGGCGCTGGAGAGCCCTTCCGCCGGCGCGCTCACCGAGAGCCCCAGGAGAAGGCTCGGCATCCGCACCCAGCAGAGCAGGCGATCCATGTCGGCGGTCGTGAGGGTTCGGAACAGCTGCATCGCCGCCACGTCCCACTGATTCGTCTGCGCGCTCGGGCGCTCGCGTGAGAAGCCGAGGAGCACCTCGTGCCCGCGGTGCGTGCCGTACGCCCACGAGTGATCGGGATCGCTCGATTCTGCGCCGACGGCCATGCTGAACGGTCGTCGCGGATGGGACCCGCCGGAGATCGCGCACACGCGGAGGCCGAGTGACGGAGCGACGAGAATGTGTGCTGCCACGCGTTCCCCCCTTTCTTCTTCGACCGTCGTACTTCGAACGTCGTTGCTTCACAAGTGACAGTCCGATGGTTCTATCTCCGATCGTCACGCCGTCGTCGTTGTACTAGGCTCCCGCCCGCATGGGCCTCACCTACAAGCAAGCGGGCGTGGACATCGACGCAGGCGACACGCTGGTGGAGCGCATCAAGCCGCTCGCCATGCGGACCCGTATCCCGGAGATGCTCTCGGGCGTCGGTGGCTTCGCCGGGCTCTGTGCGGTGCCGTCGGGCCTCACGGAGCCGATCCTGGTGTCGGGCACCGACGGCGTGGGCACCAAGCTCAAGGCAGCGTTCGCCACCAACATGCACGACGGCATCGGCTTCGACCTCGTCGCCATGTGCGTGAACGACGTGCTCACGTGCGGCGCGCGTCCGCTCTTCTTCCTGGACTACTTCGCCACCGGCAAGCTGGACCTGTCGATCGCGGAGCGCGTGATCGGAAGCATCGCGCGCGCATGCGAGGAGGCACGGTCCGCGCTACTCGGCGGTGAGACCGCGGAGCTGCCCGGCATGTACGCGGACGGCGAGTACGATCTCGCTGGCTTCTCGGTCGGCGTCGTGGAGAAGGCAAAGATCATCGACGGCAAGCGTACTGTCGCGGGGGACGTGGTGCTCGGCCTGCGTTCCTCGGGGCTGCACTCGAACGGGTACTCGCTCGCGCGCCGCGTGCTCGACGCGAAGGGCGTGGCCTTCACGGACACACCCGCCGAGCTGGGCGGAAAGACCGTGGCCGACGTATACATGCAACCTACACGCATCTATGCGCGCGCGGTCGCGGCGCTGCTCGCCTCCGGCGCCGACGTGCACGCCATGAGCCACATCACGGGCGGTGGTCTCCCGGGTAACCTGCCGCGCGTGCTGCCCGACGGCCTCGGCGTGCGCGTCTCGGCGAGCGTGCCCACGCCGCCAGTGTTCCAGCTCATCGCGCGCCTGGGTGAGGTGGCCACGGCGGAGATGCGTCGCGTCTTCAACATGGGCACTGGCTTTGCCATCATCGTGCCGGAGGGCGAGGTCGCTCGCGCGACGGAGGCCCTCACGAAGGAGGGCGAATCACCGTTCGTCCTGGGTCGCGTCATCGACGTCCCCGCCGACCGCGAGTTCGAGGCGCGCGTGGAGTACGAGGCGTGAAGGTCTCCGTCCTCGTCTCCGGCAGCGGGACGAACCTGCAGGCTCTCCTCGACGCGAAGGCGCGCGGAGAGCTCGGACCCGCCACGCTGGACTCCGTCATCTCCAACGTGAAGGGCGCCTTCGCGCTCACGCGGGCGGAGCAGAGCGGCGTCTTCGCGCAGTGCATCGAGCACAAGTCCTTCCCCGATCGCGCGTCGTTCGACCTCGCGCTGCTCGCCGCGCTGCGTGAGCGCGGGACGGAGCTCGTCGTTCTTGCGGGCTTCATGCGCCTGCTCACGGCCACGGTGCTGGATGCGTTTCCGGATCGCGTCGTCAACGTTCATCCCGCGCTCTCTCCCGCGTTTCCCGGCGCGCATGCCCTCCGCGACACGCTCGCGTACGGCGCGCGCATCTCCGGCTGCACCGTGCACTTCGTGGATCAGGGCACGGACACTGGGCCGATCATCGCCCAGGAGTCCGTCCCCATCCTCGCCACCGACGACGAGCTGACGCTGCGAGCCCGCGTGCAGGAGAAAGAGCACGCGCTCTTCCCGCGCGTCATCCGCGCGATCGCCGAACGTCGCGTGACGGTCACCCGCGCGGGAGGGTTGCGCCCACAGGTCCGCGTGGAGGAGCCGTCCTAATGTCTCCGGTCTCGAAGCACTACGACGTGGCGGTGCTGGGCGGAGGGATGGGCGCTCTCTGCGCTGCTGCGCTCCTGGCGCGTCGCTCGTGGCGCGTGCTGGTGCTGGGGCAGGGGTATCTGCCGCAACGCTACGAGGTGTTCGGTCACGATCTCTGTCGGCGGCCCTTCACGCTGCTCGCGAACTCCTCGCCGGCGTTCCTTCGCGTGCTCGTGGAGCTCGCGCAGTCGCAGACCTGGCGCAGGCACGTCACGCCGTGCGATCCCATGCTTGCCGTGCTGGCGCCCAGTTATCGCCTTGAGCTCCCGCCGCGACCAGAGGTGTTCGCGCGCGAGCTCGATCGCGAGTTCCCCGACACGCGTCGCGTGATCGACGATCTCTACACGGAGCTCGGGCGCGTGAACGAGGTCGCGGACGCCGCGTTCGAGAAGGACGTCGTGCTCCCGCCCGGTAGCTTCTGGGAGCGCCGCGACGTGTCGCGCCTGGTCGCCAGCATGCCGCACACGCAAGAGGGCGCGGAGCTCATGCCGGAGCTCGGCAAGGATCACCCCTACCGCGACGTGGTCCGCGTCACGTCCGAGCACGCCTCCAACCTGGACGGCCCGCTGCCCGCATTCGCGACGGCGCGCCTGCATGGCGCGTGGACGCGCGGCGTGTCGCGGCTCACCACCGGCGAGGACGAGCTCTGCGAGTTCTTCCTCTCTCGCGTGCGCGCCCACGGCGGCGACACCAAGATGAGCGATCGCGCAGCCGCGATCGTCCAGAAGAGCGGCAAGGTGCGCGGCGTACGCGTGGACGGCGCGGACGAGGTGTTCGGCGTCCAGTTCGTCGTGTCTGGGCGCGGCGGTGACGAGCTCACGGAGCTCGCTGAGGGCTTCTCACCCTCGCGTCGCCACATGGAGACCGCGTCCAAGGTCGTGCCGACCGCGCAGCGCTTCGTGGTGTCCCTGGTGGTGAAGGACACCGGCATCCCGGAGCTGCTCCCGCACGACTCGTTCCTCTTCCCGCGGGAGAAAGACGTCTTGCCCGTGGTGCATCTGCAGAGC
>JANXLV010000268.1 GCA_025355005.1 Myxococcales bacterium
GTCACCGCAGTGACCCGGCGTGTGGCAGGGCCGGGGCTCCTTCACGCCGCAGCCTGCGCAGACGCAGAGCGGGTGCTGGGAGACCAGCTTCGCGAGCTCGTCGCCCACGCCGCCGAACGGCGCGATGCCGCTGCCGCGACAGAGCGGACAGGCGGTCGCGAGCCTGCTCTGCACCGCCGCCCGAATGAACTCGCTCTTGTTGGGCATAGCGACCAGCAGCGCGGCGAGCTCCGGTTCGACCTTGAACGCGACGATGTGCTTTACGGGTCGAGGTTTGCGGGGCATTGCGGTTTTACCAGTGTAATACCGGCGCCCGCGACACGCCAGGCCCTCGTCACGCCTCGTCGGAGTCGCCTGCGCGCAGCTTCGCGAGCACGCCCAGATCTTCGAGCGTGGAGGTGTCGCCCTGGGGGCTCGTCGCGCCGCTCGCGATCTCCTTGAGGAGGCGGCGCATGATCTTGCCGCTGCGCGTCTTCGGGAGCGCGTCGGCGAAGCGGATGGAATCCGGGCGCGCGAACTTCCCGATCTCGCGATCGATGTGCTCCGCGAGCTTGTTCTTCGTGGTCTTGTCTGCGACGTGCCCGCTCTTCAGCGTGACGAACACGACGAGCGCCTGGCCCTTGAGCTCGTCCGGGCGTCCGACCGCGGCCGCCTCTGCGACCATCGGATGGCTCACGAGCGCGCTCTCGATCTCGGCGGTGCCGATGCGGTGCCCCGCGACGTTGAGCACGTCGTCGATGCGACCGACCACCCAGAAATAACCGTCCGGATCGCGCCGCGCCCCGTCGCCCGTGAAATAAACGCCTGGCATCTGCGTCCAGTAGGCGGTCTTCCAGCGCTCGTCGTCGCCCCAGAGCGTACGCGCCATGCTCGGCCACGGCTTGCGGATGACCAGCTTGCCGCCTTCGTTCGCGGCGCAGGGCTGGTTGTCGTCCTTGACGACCTCGATGTCGACGCCGAAGAGCGGGAGGCCCGTGGCGCCGGGCTTGCTGTAGCAGGCGCCGGGCAGCGTGGTCAGCATGATGCAGCCGGTCTCCGTCTGCCACCACGTGTCGACGATGGGGCAGCGGCCGCCGCCGATAACCTTGTGGTACCAGGTCCACGCCTCGGGGTTGATCGGCTCGCCGACGGAGCCGAGCAGGCGAAGCGATGACAGGTCCGCCTTCTGCGGGAACTCGTCGCCCCAGCGGATGAATGCGCGGATGGCGGTGGGGGCCGTGTAGAGGACGGTGACGCCGTGCTTCTCGATCACGTTCCAGAACCGACCCGGATCGGGGAAGTTCGGCGCGCCCTCGTACATGAGGCACGTGGCGCCGCACGAGAGCGGGCCGTACGTGATGTAGCTGTGGCCGGTGACCCAGCCGACGTCCGCGGTGCACCAGTAGAGATCGCTCTCCTTCACGTCGAAGACGTACTTGGTGGTGACGTGAGCGCCCGCGAGATACCCCGCCGTGGTGTGAAGCACGCCCTTCGGCTTGCCGGTGGAGCCGGATGTGTAGAGGACGAAGAGCGGGTGCTCTGCGTCGAACGCCTCGGGATGCTTCGCGAGCTTCAGCGCGGCGTCGCTCGGCGGGTTCGACAGCGCGTCCTCCCACCACATGTCGCGGCCGCTCTTCATGGCGCACGGCGCGAGATGCTCACCGATGCGGCGGAGCACGACGACCTTCTCGATCGTCGGCGCTTGCTCGACGGCAGCGTCCGCCATCTTCTTCAGCGGCACCACGCTCCCGCGACGCCACGCACCGTCCTGCGTGAGGAGCACCTTGGCCCCGAGGTCGTTGATGCGGTCGCGCAGCGCCTCCGCAGAGAACCCGCCGAACACCACGGAGTGGGTGGCGCCGAGGCGCGCGCAAGCGAGCATGGAGATCGCTGCTTCCGGGACCATGCCCATGTAGATCGCGACGCGGTCGCCCTTCTTGACGCCCATGTCGGAGAGCGCAGCGGTGAGGCGCACGACCTCGCGGTGGAGCTCGAAGTAGGTGAGCGTGCGGGTGTCACCGGGCTCACCTTCGAAGATGATCGCGGCCTTGGTCCGCCGCGCGGTGTGGAGGTGGCGATCGAGACAGCTCTCCGACGCGTTGAGCTTCGCGCCGACGAAGAACTGCGCCTTCGGCAGCTCCCACGTCGCGAAGGTCTTCCACGTCTCGCGGAACACGAGCTCCTGCGTCTCCTCGCGCCAGAACTCCTCGGGGCTCTCGAGCGACCGCTGATACATCGTCGTGTACGCCGCGTGCGAGCTGACGCGCGCGTGCTTCACGAACTCGTCCGACGGGGGAAATTTGCGATCTTCCTTGAGGCGGGACTCGATGCTGTCGGTCGTCATGGCCCGGAACCTACACCCAGAAGAGGGGCGTAGGAAAGAGGCGAAGGCTGCGTCATTTGCGACGCAATTCCACGCGCGAGCGAGTGCGTCGGAGGCGACGCGCCCGGCCGTGCTCTCGCTGCCCGAGTCGCGCCATGAGGTCGCGGGATTGGTGTATACTGCACCTGTTCGCAACGGCCCATGTCGTGGCGTCTTCGCGGCTCGTTCTCTGGGGCGTCGATTCACCATTGCCACCTGTCGTTCCCTGCCGTTCCATCCCGGCGTCGACATCCATGGCGCCGCGGGCGCCGAAACGCTGGAGAAGCACAATGGCGAATGCAAATATCGGGGACTTCGTTTGGCACGACCTCCTCGCGAAGGACCCCAAGGCGGCGATCGCGTTCTACTCCGAGGTCGTTGGCTGGAAGACGCAGGCGTTCGGTGACGGCGGCCACTACACGATGTGGGTCGGGAGCCAGGGCCCGGTCGGCGGCGTGATGCAGCTGCCGGAAGAAGCAGCGAAGATGGGCGCTCCGCCGCACTGGAACGGCAACGTGGTGGTGGGCGACGTCGACGCGAGCGCGGCGCAGGCGAAGAAGCTCGGCGGCAAGGTCCTGAAGGAGCCGTCCGACATCCCGACCGTCGGGCGCTTCGCCGTGATCGCGGATCCGCAGGGCGCGACCATGTCGATCTTCAAGCCGACTGCCGCGATGGCGCTCCACGACACGTCGAAGGAGGGCGAGGTTTGCTGGAACGAGCTCGTGACGAGCGACAGCGCCGCGGCCTTCACCTTCTACTCGGAGATGTTCGGCTGGAAGGTCCAGAAGGAGATGGACATGGGCCCGATGGGCACCTACCGCCTCTTCGGGGTCGGCGAGAAGCAGCTCGGCGGAATGATGACCTCACCGAAGGGCTCGCCCATGCCTCCGATGTGGGTCTACTACACCGAGACGTCCGATCTGGACGCCGCCATCGCGCGCGCCACCCGGGGGGGCGCGAAGGTGATGAACGGTCCGATGGACGTGCCCACGGGCGGTCGCATCGCGCAGCTCATGGACCCGGGAGGCGCCGCCTTTGCCCTCCATCAGGCGGCGAAGAAGAGCTGAGATGAAGCGAGCGTTCGGTCACAGTTTCCTCCTGCTTCTCGTCGTGGCTTCGCTGACGGCGTGTCCACTCGGGCGCGG
>JANXLV010000271.1 GCA_025355005.1 Myxococcales bacterium
GATCGAGATCGACGACGGCGCAAACTACACGGTCGAATGGTCGCTCACGGCCGTGAACGACGGCTTGCCGCATAGAATCCTGATCACGCGCACCAGCGGACACGTCGCGTTCTTCATCGACGGTGTGATGACGATGCACGACGCTGGAGCAGAGTCGAACGCGAACCTCACCGTCCTCGCGCCTCTACGCATCGGGACGGATGTATGTGAGGCGGTCGACAATACAAAGCCACTCGTTGGGGCCGTTTCGGACGTCTGCCTGACACGGTGATGAAACGATCAGAGTTCGCTGCTGGTCCTGCATCGACTCGGGGCTACGATGAGGGATGACCGACAACGACCCACAAGCTCGCCGCGCTGCGATCCTGGCACGTGCACGTAGTGGCGCCGTCGCTGCGCAGACCAGCGAGCAGCCGAAGGGCGGCGCCGCGGCCCTTCCGTTCGCCGCGTTCGGCATCGTCACGGTCGTCGGCGTTGCGGGCGTCGGCGTCGCGAGCCTTGTTTTTCTCGAGAACGTGACGCGTGGCGTCCTGCTCGCGAGCGCGATCCTGGTGCTCACGGGCGCGTTCCTCGCTGGGTTCGGTGTGCGCGCCCTGCAGAGCCCGACGTCGATCCAGTTCGTCGCCGCTGGGGGGCAAGACGCATTCGGCGTCACCCAGTATGGTGCTGCCAGAAACGCGACCGCAGCGCAGGGACGCAACGTCGGCCTCATCTGCCTGGCGCTGGGCGTCTTGCTCACGCTGGTCGGTGTTGCGGCAGGGGGCATCGGTCGCCTCCTTCCTGGCTGACCGTGATCATGAATTGGTGAGAAGAAGCTCACGAGCGCCGCATCACTGGCCGCGCAACGCTCATCTGAATGATCCATCTGCCCCGCTGGCGAACGCTTGCTTCTCTCGCCACCGTGCTTGTGTTGAGCTGCGGCTCGGGCTCTGGTTCGAATGGCTCCAGCGGGAGCGCGGGACCCGCGGGACCTGGTGGCGCTGCGGGCGCGGGCGGCACACCGGGGGCAGGGGGAAAGCCCGGCGTGGACGCCGACGTGCGCATTTACGGCGACGGCTCGGCGGGCGCGTTCGTGGTCAGCACCAACACGGATTGGAGCACCACCCCCGATACCCAGAAAGGCAACTTTCAATTCACCGACGTGACGGTGAACAGCGGCGTGACGTTCGTGGTTCCCAGTGGCGTGACGTTCCGGTGCACGGGGACATTCACGAACAACGGCACCATCACGGTGGCCACCTTCTCACGCGGTGGATATGAAACGCTGAGTCCCGACGGCAGCGGCAGTGTCGCGACCGCGCAGAACGGCAACAAGGGAGCCGCAGGCACAACGGTTTCCGGCGGCAACACCGGTGCAGGCATGGGCGTCGTGATTGCGGAGGGCCTGCTGCGCCCTGGCCCACGGGGTGGCGGCGGCGGTGGCGGCGCGAGCACCGGAGGTGTTTCTTTCCTCGGCGGAGCTGGCGGTGGGACGCTGACGATCTTGGCGAAGGCTGGCATCGTCAACAGCGCAACTGGATCGATCGCCGCGAACGGCTTCGGTTTTACCGGCACCGGCGCGCTCGGCGCGGGTGGCGGAGCCGGCGGCATCCTGATCCTTGCATCCCCGAGCGCGATCTCCAGCCCGGGCCATCTGAGCGCGCACGGCGGCGCCGGGGCCACCGGTCAAGATGCCGCAGGCTACATGGCGTCGTTCGCTCCGGGCGGTGGCGGTGGCGGCGGGCTCGTGCACTTCCTCTCTCCACTTGCTCCGACCTACGATCCCGCAAACGTGAACGTGATCGGAGGCGCCGCCGGCGCGACGCCCGCTGGGCCGCCCACCCAACCAACGCTCGTCGGCGGCGGTGGCGGCGGCGCGATGATCGGTAGAGGAGGTGTCGGCGCCGATGTCGAAGCCACGCAATTCGACACGAGCCTCCAGCTCGCATCCCCAGGCGTCACGCTCGTCACGCTCGCGAATCCGACGGACCTGTTCTTCTGAACGCAGGCTCCGCGTCGGTGCAGCCTCACTTTTGCACGTTATCGCATGGGATATCGTAAGCGCGCGCTGCGGCGGAGATCGCGCTTGTCGGATGCGTGGGCCAGCTCGTCAGGCGCAGCTCGTCCTTGCACGCGCCGCCCATCACCACGCGACGTGTTGCGGGTGCGAGCTTGTGCAACGACTCCAGCATCTCGGCCTCACGCAAGATCCCGTCCTCCATGTCGACATCACTCACGATGTGATCGTCGTGCAGCTTGCGCGCGCGGTCCAGGCTGGTTCGCGCCGACTCCCAGTGCATCATCGCGAGGTCGACCTCGGCATCTTCCGGTGCTGCCTTGATGGCGGCGCGAATGGCGCGCGATGGACTTGCATGTTTGCTTCTCCGCTCGGTTGTCCGTGAATGCCATGTTGGGCCTCACGAAGCAGGTGCCGTCACTGCGTCGAAAGGCGATGCGCGCGGAGCAGTTGCTCTTGGCGCCCACCGACACCGTCGCCGCAACGGGCTGGTACTTGGTTGTCTCCCTCTCACGCGCGAACCCACGCACGGCCTCCAATGCCATGGCGTTCCATTGCGCCCCGTCCGATGGCGGGAACGTCGCCTGCTCGCCGAACGCGCGATAAAGGTCCGCGAGCCGGTGCTCGGCGTTCTTCGTCACCACGGAGATCGTACCCTGTGCCAGGGTCTTCTTCACGGCCCCTCCCATGTGTGAGTCGCAACGCGCCAGTGAGCTCCGGTCCTTCGCGCGCGCGCATCGGCGCATCCAGCAGAGGACCATCGCGTAGATCGGTTCGCCCACCTCGAATGTGTCGCGCGACGCCACCTGGGTACTCGGTCGGGACACTCAACTAACGGCAAGGCCACCGCTCACGACGCTGGTGGGCGCGGACGAGGTGGGCATTGCAGTCCCGTGCGCTCCGCAGGGGCGCCCGAATGAGATGAGCCCTTTCTTTTACCTATTCGCCCCACCTCGCCGAAGGATGTCGCCAAGTGAAGCGAATGCACGAACGCCTCAGCCGGGACCCGCGTCGCCGCTGACCGCGCCATCGTCGGTGGAGCCCGCTTCGTCTCCGCCGCCAGCTGCGTCGGTGTCGCACGACACGGGGTCTGGGCATGACCAGTGTCCCTTGTCACACGTACAGCTGGTGGCGGTGGTGGCCTGGGTGCCATCGCATGCGGGCGCAGGCCCGGTGAGATCGTAGGGGCACTGGAGGTTATCGTCCTTGCAGGTGTCGCCCGGCGTGATGGTCTCCTTCGCCGGGCAGTCCGCGAAGCCCGTATTGCATGCACTCTGCATCATGAAGAGCGCTGCGAGAGCGCCAGCGCCCATGATACCGAGCTTCAGCGCCAGCACCTTCACGGCGTCACCATGAGCACACCCTTCATCGTGATGTAGTGGCCGGGTACCGTGCAGATGTAGGGATATTTGCCTGCTGCGGGCGCAGTGAACGTGATCTCGGAGGTCCCGCCCGGCTGCGCGAGCGGCGTGAATGCGAGCACGTCGGTCGCGCCCTCCACGACGTAGCCCGCGTCGGGTGCCTTGTTCAGGCCATCGAGCGCGACAGCGGCTTCGGTGCCGGGCTTCACCAGCACCCAGTTGTGCGGCATCGTCGGCATGTTCGCGGTGCTCTTCACCGTGACGTGCACCTTCGCGCCGGCCTTCACCATGAGCATGGTCTTGTCGAACTTCATGTCGTTGGTGACGTTGAGGGTGATCTCCTGCGTCGGCTCTGCCGTCGGAAGAGCTGCGGAGGCGGGCGCTGCGTTCGGCACGGGCACCACCGCAGCAGACGAAGGCTGTACGGAGGCAGCGGGGGTCGGGCCCGCGTCAGATTTACTGCAGGCAGCGCTGCAGAGCGCAGCGGCGGCGACAAAGACGGAGATGATGGTTCGCATGTTGTTTACCTGTGGAGATCGAAGTCGACTGAGACGTCATTGCCCTTCACGGTGACTGATTGCGTCGAAGGAGTGACCCTGGGCGCCCATGCCGTGATCTTATAAGTGCCATTTGGCACGTTACGTAGTGTGTAATGACCCTTGCCATCGGCCTTTGCCGAATAGCTGGAGGGCGTGACCAGCACGTACCCCAGCATCCCCGGATGTAGATTGCAGAGCAGCGCGTACGAACCAGGCGCCTTGAACGCGCGCACGCGACCCTGTCCCTGCGGAATGGCGCCCATGTCGAAGCGCTCGTGGTCCGAAGAGAACACGTTGTGGGGGAAAGGATCGCTGTTGTGGAATACGATCTTCCCGCCAGCGGGAATCACTGCGACGAACGGCGAGAACAGCATCTGGTGGTTGTCGATGGTCACGCTCATCTTCGCCGTGGGCTCGATGGGCGCGTCCTCCAGATACACGACGGCGTTCGCCGCGACGCCAGCGGGTTGCGTGACGACGACCCCCTTCACGGTGCCGATCGCAGCGACCTCCACGACGGGAATGGGCAAGCCGGCTTCGGGCAGCGCCGCGTCTGGATCGACACCCGCGTGCCCGGCGTCGTCGGCGTGGGCGGCATGGTCGCCGTGCGGGCCTGCGTGCTCGGGATCCGTGGGCTCGGTCGCGGTGGTCAGGTCCTCGTGCTCGTGTGCAGCGGGGCCGCTTGGGGTCTTCGGAGGCTCGCCCTCGCACGCAACGAGCGCGAGTGCGAGTACGAACGTGGTGGCGGTGGATTTCATCTGCATGCTCCTCAGAACGCTGCCGAGACGGTGGCAGTGAGCTGCTCCGCTTCGAAGTTGCTGGATTGGCCAGGACCGGGCGCGACGATCGCACCGCCTGCCGCGCCCCACGAGCCAGACGCCGGCATGCCGTAGGCGCGCTCGATGTCGCCCGCGACGACCACGCGGATGTTGGGACGCACGAGCATCGCCACGCCGGGGATGACACGAAGGAGGCTGACGGGATTGGAACTCTCGTACGTGGCGCGCGTGTACTCCGTACGAAGCGCCGGCACGAGCCACGGGAAGACCACGTAGCTGAGCTCGTTCCACTGCACTATCGCCTTTGCGTCCGTATAGTCGGGTACGCCGGGGAGCGTCGTGCCCGAGGGCAGCGCCGTCGCCGGGCTTCCCGCATACGGGCGCGCATGACGTTCGAACTGAAGTCCGGAGTCGAGCTGCAGTGAATCGTATTGGGCGCGGAGCGATGCGCCGACCGCATCGACCCGGTCGCGCTGCGCAAACGGCGACGTAGGAGCACCAGTGGCGGTGCCGGTGCCGTTATCGAGCACGCTCAGCCCGTGGTACGCGAACCCGTCGACGGTGATCGCCTTTTCCGCCCATGGCTTGGCGGGGTCCGGCACGTTGGGTCCGTACTTGCCCTCGCCATCCAGTGCGACGCCGCCAGACTTCACGCCGATGTGTGCATATACATCTTCCGCGTTCGGCGCGTTCAGACCGGAGGCCGCGCTGGAGGCCACCCACCCGAAGGACCAGCCGACACGATGCATCAATATGCCGTTCAGCTCGGCGCCATCCGTGTGGCCCTGCCCCAGCGTGAACGAGCCGCTGCCGTTGTAGAGGCCAATGATCGAGACCGCAGGAGGACGCGCGTCGCTCAGATAGGACGAGTGCAGCGCGTAGCTCGATAGCTGCGGCGCGAAGAGGCGGCCGACCCAGAGGTTCACGGCATGCGATGGGCCGATGACGTCGTTCCAGAGCAGATATGCGGTCTCGATGTCCACCGGGCTCCCGGCGTCCGTGGAGAACGTGAGCTGCGTGAAGTAGGTGACGGTGTCGCTGAAGGAGCCCGCGCCGAACAGGTGCAGCTCACCGACGAGGCCGCCCCAGTTGTACGTGTTGCCTGCAGCCGTGTGTGCGTCCGAGTCCGGCATGTTGACCGCGACCTGCCCGTTGAACATCACGGACAGCGGCCCCACCTCCGGGATCTGCGAAGGCCACACCGAATTGGGGAAGGACTTCTTGTACTCCTCTTGCCCGAGCGGGATCATCGGCGACTTCACGGAGTCTGCGTCGACGCTCCCGTTCTGGTTCGGAAACCGATATCCGTTTCGGCGAAACGCCTCGCCGAAGGGGTTCAAGGTTGGATATACCGTGTGACAGGTCAGGCAGCTCGTTTGGTATTTGCGGGCAAAGGACGGGACGGCGTGTGCATCGCGGAGGCCACCGAAGGTGACCAGCAGGGCCGCGAGGAGCGAAGCCAAAAGAATCCCGATTGCCCGTCTCGAGACGGGACGCATGATTGAGTATCTCCTTCGGCGACATCACTCCGCCTCCAGGCGAGGAGCGTGACCGTTGCCGACCCCGGCCCCTCGCAATGACCGCGCCATGACAAATACGCTTGGTTTCTCTGCTTCTTGCGCAGAGCCGATGAACCGTTTTCACGGCGCCTGCATCATCTGCGTTCTCGCGTTGAGAATCCGCTGCGGCTCCGCGGACATGTCGAGTCCATTGTGCCGGCTCGCGGCGACCACATGCATGCCCGTGGTGGATGGCTTCATGGTCGCTGCGGATCGCATCGAGACCCACGGCGCCGTCGCCTCTGGGTATGGCAAGTCACAATGAACGATGCGCGCCCCAACGGAGGCACGTACGTCCGAGAAGCGCTGGCAATCGACGACGGGCGCAGCCGAGCTACGGGCGCGAGCGGCGCTGCTGGACCTTTCGACGATCCCGAAGGCGCAGGCTTCGTGGCCGGAGCGCATGCCTCTAACAACACGAGGAGCCAGGTGCGTCGCATCAAGGGCCCGAGTAGCGCACAACGCCCCCGCCTGAAGGAGCGGTGCGAGAGCTACGGCGCACGCTCGACGGCCCCCTCCTCGATGACCTTGCTGCTGCGGGTGGGTTGAAGGCGCGTGCGCATCGGGAGGCTCTCGATCTCGTGGACGCGTTCGTGCGCGGCGAGGCTCCGACCGCGGATGCGCCCGCGACGGCGCGCACGGCGATCGCGAAGATCTCGGGTCGCCTGGGGTGAACTGGAAGAACCACTCCAGATCTTGCCGCGGCAGGCCCGTGCACGCGCAGATGAGATGCTTCACGAGGACGCGGCTGGTCGTGTCTGCGTCGCCGAGCTTGAAGGCCGGATAGATCTTGGTGACCGGCGTATCCCACGTGAACTTCCCGTCGTCGACCACTCGGGCGATCTCGCGCAGATCGACGCGCTTGGCTACATCACGATCGTCGACCGCAAGAAGGACGTCATCAAGACCGGCGGTGTCATGGTCGCCTCGCGCGAGGTCGAGGACGCGGTCTTCACGCACCCCGCGGTGCAAGAGGTGGCCGTGATCGCCACGCCCGATCCGAAATGGATCGACGCCGTCACCGCGGTGGTCGAGCGCAAACCGGGCGCCTCGGTCCTTGCGGACGAGCTGACCGAGCACACCCGCGCACGCCTCGCGCCCTTCAAGGTGCCCAAGCGATTCGTGTTCGTGGACGCGTTGCCCAAGAACGCCTCCGGCAAGATCTTGAAGCGCGTGCTGAAGGACAAGCTCGGCGCAGAGTGAGTGGCCGAAGCCAGACCGTCACAGGTCATATGACCCCGCTCCGCAATATCGGCGCTTTAGCAGACAGGCAACGTTCACCTCGATAGCATGCGACCACATGCGTACGTGCTGGCTCATCATTGCGATCACAACTTCCGTCACGGCATGCGGTGGCGGCAATGCGGCCTCGCCCGCGGCGAACGCGCCCTCGCGCCCTGTCGTGGAGCCCAAGGACGCGGGGGCGAATCCACCTTCCGCAGCTCCGCCTCCGATACACGCGGGAATGAGCATCAACGCGGAGCCACGTATCTGTGATGACTTCCACGCCGACGCTGCCGTCGTGTCTGCGGCGCAGAGCCGCTGCGATGCCGGTGAGACCGCAGGCTGCTCCGATCTCGTGCAACCGTACTGGTGCGGCCAAGGTGTGGCGGTCGATCGAGATCGAGCCGTGCGGGCGCTGGAGCGAGTATGTGATCTTGGCGCAGCACCGAGCGCATGTGGTGCTGCAGGCGCACTGGAGATGCTGCGCGGACCAGAGCGTGATCGAGGGCGCGCGCACCGGCTGCTCGCGAAGTCGTGCGCACAAGGCGAAGACACGTCGTGCGAGAACCTGGCGATGCTGGAGATCGCAGAGGGTGGCGACAGCACGCAAGCGGTGCCGATCCTCGAGAAAATGTGCGCAAAAGGACGCGACGTCGCATGCGGAAATCTCGCGCAGATCCTGGCCATCGGCCAGACGAGCCGGCGGGATCCAGTGCGTGCGCGGGAGCTGGGCCTCGCCTCGTGCAAGCATGGCATCGCAGCGGGATGCAACGCCGCGGGACTAGTCGCGGCGAACGACGAGCCCCGAGATCCAGCGTTCGCGGCGCTGATGTTCACCGATGCATGCAACGGCGGCTCGTTCGGCGCGTGCCACAACCTCGCCATCGCGTACCTGAGTGGCCTCGGGGTACGCAGAGACGACGCCGAGGGTGAGCGGCTCCTTCGCAAGGCGTGCGACGGCGGACAGGCGTCTGCATGCACGGAGCTCGGGCGTCGGCGCGCGAGTCAGTCAACGCACTGATCGCGCGCCTGACGAATACCTCGCACCAAGGACAGGCACAGCGTTCATTCCTGCACGCGCGGTGACGCAGGTTCGTCGTCACACCTTTCTTCACGAGCGTCGAAACTTTCGTACGCGGTTCACGTGAGCCACTCCACAAGGACACCGTTGCGGTGCCGATGGGAGGGTTCGATGAAGAAGGTAGCGATGGTTGCAGGTGCGCTTTGCGCGACTTGCTCCGTGATGGCGTTGCAGGCGTGCTCCTCTGACGACACGACGACAGCAACAACGAAGGACGCCGCGGCCGCGGATGGAACCACGCAGAGCGTCGACGGTTCGTCGGACCTACCCGACGGCACCATCTTCGGCACCGACTCCGGCGGCGACACACCCGACGCGAACGACGGCGGATGCCCGGCATCGTGGACCGTCGCGCCCGTCGTCGATCCATCGATCGCGGTTCCGGATGGTGGCGAGCCGGTGCTGTTCCACGCGTCCGCGATCGGGACTCAGGACTACACGTGCGAGCAAACGGCGGACGCCGGCGGTGTCTACGCATGGATCTTCGTGGGGCCGGAGGCGGATCTTCACGACTGCCACAACACGCTCATCGGTCACCACTTCGCGTCCGATGGCGGCGCGGCTGCGCCCGAGTGGATGACGGTCATGGACAACGCGTACGTCATCGCGGCGAAAAAGGCTGCGTTCACGCCCGACGGCGGTGCCAGCTCCGTTCCGTGGCTCCTGCTGCAGGAGACGGCGACGGGCGGCGTTGGTCCGATCACGAAGACGCAGTGGATCAACCGGCTCACCACCGACGGCGGCGTCGCACCGTCCACGGTTTGTGACTCCAACAACGTCGGTACGACCTCGAAGGTCGCCTACACGGCGGACTACTTCTTTTACGGCAACTGACGAGAACGGGGGGGCGCGTATGAACCAGCATGCTCTGTTGCTACTTGCGCTTGCGGTGCCGCTAATGGGTTGTGAGGCGTCCACAGCGGACGTGTCGCCCGCCCCTGGTTGGCACCGTCCGGCGGTGACACCGGAGTATCTTCCGGACTTCTGGAGTGGGACGCGCCTTCATGCGACGTACGACGACGCGGGCTCGGACGTCCGCGCCTTCACTGGCTTCTGGGACGCGCAGCTCGGCGTGAAGTGCGAGTACCCGCGCGCACGGAACGGGATCGAGATCGCGCGCACCGCGGACGGGCAGGTGCGGTGCCTGCCGATCACATCGTCACAGTGTTCGCCGGGCCAGAAATGCACGCAGGCCTTCGTGGACGCCGCATGCCACAAGCCCGTGCTGATGTACACGGACAGCCTCGACCCGCCGCCGTACATCGCATTCGTCAGCGCCGGTCCGCCGAGCGCCACATGCACGGCAGGTTCACCCGACGTCGTGACGGGCTACGCAGTGGGTGCCGTGCTGCAATGGGGAGCGAGGGCTCAAGCGGGAACCACGACGCCGTTCTTCGCGATGGTCGATGGTGTCTGCAAGCCTCGCGTGTCCCTGACGGTGGAGGAAGCGGATGCAGGCGTCTACCAGCTCGACGAGCTTCCGCCGAGCGCGTTCGTCGCTGCGAAGGAGTACGACGCTCCGAAGACGCAGCGACTCTCGGCGCGCTACCACGAGGGCGAAGACGGTTCGCTCCAGTTCTGGTCCCTGGTCGATCTGCAGCGCGGTGAGCCCTGCAACGAATTCGGGACGGGAAAGGATGTGGGGACGCGCTGCTTTCCGTCAGAGGCCGCCACGGTTGGAGTCTACGCAGACGCCGCGTGCACGACCCGCGCGGCCATCCGCGACGTCGCGGGCTACTGCCGTCCTCCAAAGAGCGCGGTCGATGCGGACGGCTCGTTCTTCGAAGTGGGCGGGGAGCTGCTCTCCGCATTCACCGAGAACGAGGACACGGGGGTTACCACCAGCGTGAGCGCCTCATCGGCCTCCGCAACGATGTGGAGCATTGGAGCCGCGCTGCCGAAGACGGACCTGCCGGCGCTCGAGATCATCACCGATCGTTCCGGCCCCCTCGCCGCGCCGTTCATGCGCGCCGAAGGCACGAGGCTCGGTCCGTCCCGTGGGTTTGGTCCCTTCATGAATACGCAGACCAACGAGCGATGCGAGGTCTCGGGTGCATTCGGAGATGTGCTGCGGTGCGTACCGCTCACCTGGGGGTCGAACGATGCGCCGCGCGGCAAGGAGCTCGTGCAGATGGACGCCTACGGTGATGAGGGCTGCACCGAGCCGATCGTTTGGTGGTCCGGAAAGACACCCACGCCCAATCCCTACGTGTTCGATGGCTCCAGGTTTGCCTATCGCGTGAAGCGGCGTCTCGGTGCGGGCGCCGTGTACCGCAACCTCACCAGCAGGCCGTGCGTACGGATCAACGCAGGCTCCATCACGGGTGACGGTTTTCTCGTGCTCGACAAAACGGTCGACGTCGCGACCTTACCGAAGATCACACGGGTCACGGAGTAGGCCGCGCGTTGGGTGTGATCCGTGATCACAGGCGGGTGTGAACCGTGAGCCTCTCCATGCGCGCTCTCCACGTGGTGATGGCGCTCTCCCAACAGCCTGCACTCGGGACAGCGCGCCGGGTGCTCAGCGCCCGCCGGATCGACCTCCGCCTTGTTGCGCCGCTTCCACGATTTGCGGCAGGCAAAGCACGCGTAGTGCTTCTTGTAGAGCGGCTTGATGGCGTAGCGGCACATCGCCACCTCAGTCTACCTTGGACCCTGTCGCGAACCCCTTGATCTATCCGCGCGGCGTGGTCTGCTCCGCGTATGAACGCACCCGCGCATCCGAGCTTTCCCGTCCTGGTCACCGCCTTCGGAGGAGAGGTCTGCGGCATCGACCCCGTGTCGGGCCGCACGCTGTGGAAGCACCAGGGCAAGGCGCGCGGGGAACAGCACCCCGTCCGCGCGGTGGTCGTGGGAGGCGTCGTGTATGCGGGGCCCATCGACGGCGAGCTGCACATGCTCGACTACACGACAGGGCGCGAGCTCGGTCGCAGCAAGATCCCACACTCCACTGGCGGCACCGTCATGTCCGTCGACGGCCAGATCTACTTCGCAGGCAACGCCATCATCGATTGCTTCGGCCTGGACGGACGCCTCCGCTGGTCCGCCCGCTTCGACGCAGACAACAACGCCCGCGGAGTCTCGCTCGCCATCCCGGGGTACGCGGTGCAAGGCGATCTGAGGAACTGACGTGCAACACTCAACCATCGGGATCCAGGTCCCTTGAAGAGAGTCGTCATTCACTCCGCAGGTGGCTACGACAAGCTCCTGGTCGAGGAGGCTCCGGAGCCCATTGCCGGTCCCGACGAGGAGCTCGTTTCGGTCGAGGCGATCGGCGTGAACTACGCGGACTGCATCGTGCGCATGGGGCTCTATGCATCCGCGAAGGAGTACGTCGGCTGGCCCATCACGCCGGGCTTCGAGGTGGCCGGCACGACGCCGGATGGAAGGCGCGTGCTTGCGCTCACGCGGTTCGGTGGATACGCGACGCGCGTGGTCGTGCCAAAAAGTCAGGTGTTTCCGATCCCACAGGGCTTCACCATGGAGGAGGCCGCGGCGTTTCCTGCGGTGAACCTGACCGCGCACTACGCGCTTCACGAGCTTTGCAAGCTGCGCCCCGGCATGACGCTCCTCGTGCACTCGGCAGCGGGAGGCGTGGGCTCTTCGCTCGTCGCGCTCGGGAAGATCGCCGGGTGTCGTGTGGCTGGCGTCGTCGGCGGCTCGCACAAGGTCGAGCACGTTCGCGCGCTCGGCGCAGAGCTGGTCATCGACAAATCGCGTGACGACCTGTGGCGTGAGGCAGAGCGCTTTGCACCCAAGGGCTTCGACGTGGTGCTCGATGCGAATGGAGTGGAGACGCTGGGCAAGAGCTGGAAGCATCTCGGGCCGACCGGACGCCTCGTCGTCTACGGCTTTGCCACGATGCTGCCGAAGAGCGATGGCAGAGGCAGCAAGGGAAGGCCGCGCTGGTCCAAGCTTGCCATCGACTGGCTCCGCACGCCGCGGTTCGATCCGCTCACCATGACGAACGAGAACAAGAGCGTCATGGCCTTCAACCTGTCGTACCTCTTCGATCGCCCGGACTTGCTCGCAGACTCCATGGCCGCGCTCCTCGGATGGGTCTCCGAAGGGAAGCTCGGCCCGGCGCGGACGCAGACCTTCGCGCTGGATCGCGTCGCCGACGCGCATCGCGTGCTCGAGTCCGGACAGACGATCGGCAAGCTCGTTCTCACCCCGAGCGGCTGACTGACTCGCCGGCATCGGCCGCGCCTCTGATGACCGCTTGTCGCACCAACGACAGCGCTCGTCGCGTCGAGATGGCGAGCGGGTGCGAGTGTGTCCATGGTGGTCTTCAGAAAGGCCACACACATGATCTCAATCCCGCGAGAAATCCTTCGACGCGCGTACCAGCACCGGCGCATCCACCTCTTGAAGCTTGCCGTGCTCTGGTTCCTCGTCTTGTCACTGGGCGCTGCGGCGACGTGGGCTGTGCACAACGCGCGGGGTGGCGCGGTCCTCGCGGTCTTCGCCGGCTTCTGCGCGGGCAATCTCGTCCGAGGCATGGGCTCCATCACGCACGACGCAGCGCACGGCACGGTCGCGCGCAGTCGGCTCGGCGTCTACGTCATCGGCTGTCTGTCGTGGCTGCCGTCGTTCATGAGCTTCACGCTGTACCGGAGCTACCACCTCGATCATCACCGCATCGTCAACATGCCCCACGACACGGATCGCGTGCAGACCAGCCGCTGGACCAATCGGCCCATACTCGCGCGCTTGCTCCGCATCGTCATCTTCACCGCGCTGTATCCGGCGTACTGGGCGCTGCGGGTCGGACGCCACTACCGCGTGCTGTCCGCAGGTCGGAAGATCCGTGTCTGGCTCGAGCTAGCCGTTGGCTACGGAGCGCTGTTCGCGCTGCGTCCACTGATGGGCGGCGATGCGTGGGCGTTGTTCTTCGTGTCGCTCGTGATGACGAGCTTCGTGCTCGCCAGCTTGACCACGATGGCGGAGCACTTCGACGTCGACTACCACCACGATCCCGCGTACGCGTCGCGCACGTACGCCACGGAGAGCTGGCTCATCGACTGGGTCTGGGGCTCTTCGACATATCACGTGGAGCACCACGGATTCCCGGGCATTCCCTACTACAATCTCCGCCGCTTCCACCGCGAGGCGCGGAACTTCTACCCGCGAAGCGTGACGCGGAACGTCCACGCCGGGTGGTGGTCCGTCATCTTCCCTCTCCTTGGCCGACTCTGGACCTTGAGCGTGCGGGAGGAGCAAGCACGTACGCGCCGCGACGAAGAAACGCTCGCGCCGCTGGCTGGAACAAGCTGCGCCGAAGCGTTCGAGCACCAACGTGGACGCGGGTGCGTCGCCACATTCGAGAACCCCTGAGTCTCCAGGTTCATGCAATATGCACGCATCAGCGAAGGCCACGCCTCAGGTCGAGGCCTACTGTGGCGCCACGCGGTTCAGGTCGGCGCTGCTCACGGGCGGCGGAGACGCCGGTGGTGGTAGGGGGAGCGCGCGGCGCCATCGCTCCGCGCCAGTCGAGAGATCGAAGGCCGCGAGCTCGGGGATGACGGTCGTGTAGCTGTCCGTGCTGCTCCGCTGGACGAGCACGGTGTTGCCAACGACGACGAAGCGGAGGTTGACGTCGACCATGCTGCCGGCGAGCGCTGTGACCTTCCCGGTGACGACATCGACGATGTCAAAGTCGGTGAGCTGCGCGGCCCCGTCTCCGCGCGGGTTCTTCCAGATGCGGCCCGGCTTCGAGTACGCGATGAAGCGCCCGTCGATGCTGCGGTTCGAACGGTACACTGCGTCCTTCGGCGCGTGGACGACGCGCGTCTTTCCGTCGGCTGCAGTATGCAGAAATTCGAGCGGGACGACGCCCTTCGGCTCGAGGCGCGCGCCCGCGAACGAGGCGACGTTGGTGCAGGTTGCGTTCTGGCAGGCAGCAGCGGACGGTGGAAGCACGAGCTCCTTCTCCGGCGCCTCCACGCGCGCGAGCGCGCCGCCGCGCGACTCCAGGACGTCAGCGCTGCCATCGCAGATCCACTGCGGCGCCGCGACGGGGCCGTACGTGTGGTAGCTGCAGGTCTCACGGACATGCGCGACGAACGCACGACCGTTCGCGGTGTACGAGGCGGTGGCGACCATGCATGACTGATCGAACGGAAGGCTCCCGACGTCGGGACAGCTCCACGCGGTCGCGCACGTCGACGGCGACGGGAT
>JANXLV010000355.1 GCA_025355005.1 Myxococcales bacterium
GACATCGCAGCGTCGGTCGACAGGACCTTGAAGGACGAGGCGCGTCGCTCGGAGCTGATGCTCGCGGGTGTTCGTACCGTTGCCATTGTGCCCGTCGTATTCCTGAACACGTTCCTCTATTTTTTTCCGGCCGCCGCGGGCTTCGACCACGGGAACTCCTGGCTCATCACGCTGCCGCTCGCCTGGGTGCTCGCATCAGGGGTGCTGACGCTCGCGCTGCGCCGCGGCTTCTACCGCGACTGGATGCGCGTGGTGATCCCCATCGTGGACGCGGCGCTCATTCTGGCCACGAACGCGAACTCGTTCCGGCTGTCGCTCTCCGGTGACGCAGAGGGCCAACGTGGGGAGCTCGTGGTGTGGTCGATCTCCGCGGCGCTGCTCGCGGCATCCGGTGGTCTGCGCCTCTCGCGTGGCGCGGCGATCTTCACCACGGCGCTCGCGTTCCTGGACTACACGCTCATGGTCGTCTTCACCACGCACGCCGCGTGGAGCGTGTACGGCTTTGCAATGCTCGCCTCCGTGGGTGCGCTCTCCATGTGGATGGTGGGCATCGTTCGGCGCGCGATCCGCAGCGAGATCTCCAAGGTGACGCTCGGTCGGTTCCTGCCCGAGAGCGTGATCGAGGCCGCTGGCGAGGACCCGCTCTCGCTCCTGCACGAGCCGCGCGTCGTCGACGCAACCGTGCTCGTCACCGATCTGCGCGGCTTCACCACGCTCGCAGAGACCATGGCGCCCGCCGAAGCATTCGCGCTCTTGAACGAGGTACAAGGCGCCTTCGCGCGCGCCGTCCAGAATCACGGCGGAACGGTGGACAAGTTCCTGGGCGACGGCATGCTCGCGGTGTTCGGCGCGCCCGAGCCGCTCGCCGACCACGCATCCCGCGCCATCGAGGCGACCATCGAGATCCGCCGCGCCATGAGCCTCGTCAACGAGCGTCGCGAGAAGGAGTCGCTTGGCACCCTCAAGATCGGCGTGGCGGTGCACTCGGGTCCCGTCGTTGCAGGTTGCATCGGCTCCGGCGCGCGGCTCGAGTTCACCATCATCGGTGACACCGTGAACACCGCGTCGCGCCTCGAAGGCGCCACGAAGGACAAGAACACGGACGTGCTCATCTCGGGTGAGACCGCGCGTCGACTCGGAGAGCAGTCCGGCTCGCAGGAGCTCTCGATCCTGACGTCGCTCGGCGACATTCCGATCCGCGGCCGCGAAGAGCCGCTCGCGGTTCACGGCCTGCTCGCGAAGTAGGCTCGCACGTCGACGAGCAGCAGGGCCCTATTCGTCGGCTTTTTCGCGCACGAACTTCTCGAATACGACGAGGGCGATGTCCGTGGTGTCGCCGAGCTCCGTGAGGACGTCCTTGACGCGCCGCCATTCGAGCCCGCCCAGACCAGCGCCGATGCGCGGCATGCCGATCGTCGTGACGCCCGCAGCCGTGGCAAGCGTGAGCATCTTGGCGAGCGCGCGGTTCAGCGCGGGCAGCGTGGCCCTCTTCTTCCAGTGCTCCTGGATGCCCAGGTTGAAGATGGTCTCGTCGCCCTCGCTCCATACCTGCACGTCGCCGAGGTGGAAGCGCGCGTCGGCGCAGCGTGCCTTGTAGTCTTCGAACATGCGCGGCCAGCGCTTCTTGAAGGCGATGGAGACGCCCGCGTCCATGGTGCCGGCGCAACCGACGCCTTGCGCGTAGGCCCGCACCTTGGGGGTGCCGAAGAGATCACCGTGAACGAAGGAAGTAGGCATGACGGGTCAGTCTACACGGGGCGGTCCGGAGGCGTCAGCCTCCTCACGAAGCAAGATGGGACCGACCTTCGCGGGGTAGCAACCCTGCGGGTCGATTTGCTTGTAATATGCACGTATCTTGTCCATGTCCTCGCGCACGTTGCCGGTGAGGTGGATCGGCGGGCCAAAGGCGCCACGCTTGCTCCTGTAGTCCAGATACGCGGGGATGACTGGCACCTTTGCGCCAAGAGCGATGTGATAAAACCCTGATTTCCACCGCTCCGCACGCTTGCGCGTCCCCTCGGGGGGAATGAAGAGTGCGAGCTCGTCATGCGAGCCCATCTCCTCCACCATCTTGTCGACGAGGTTGTGAGCACCCTTGCGGTTGACGGCGATCGCCCCCTGGCTGCGCAACGCCACGCCGAGCGGCCCCTTCACCCAGTCGTCCTTGATGAGCCATGAGATGTGCATCCCGACGCTGCGAGTGAGAGCAAGCAGCAGCAGACCATCCCAGTTGCTGGTGTGAGGATAAGCGAGGGCCACGTACTTCTTCTCGACCGGGGTCGCTCCCTCGACACGCCAACCAGCGAGCCGCAACCCAAGAACGCCATCGCGAAGCATCACCGCACCTTACCTCGCCAACAAACAAAAGAGGAAAGACCAGCAAGCCAAGGCCTACCGGTCTCCACTCTTCCGACCCGCACAGGTCGGGCGCGCCGCTCTCCGTCTCTCAGGTAGCGCCAGCAAACGCCGCAGTGATCTTCCCGAGCGCCGTGGTAGCCAGAGCGGGAATCCCGCTCACCTTCGCCTGCGTGTCCTTGATGGAGGCCTGCACGGTCCCCTGGATCTGCTTCACGCCGTCGATGTTCGCCTGCGCCTTCGCCTTGGAATCCGCGCTGGCCATCGGGTTCGAGATCGTCAGCGTGGACTCCGACGTGACGCGCGTAGCGAGCACGGGGACCTTCGCGCTCACCGTCACGAGCGTCTTGCCGAGGGCCGCGACCTTGTCCGGGGTCGCCTTGAGGCCCGTGACGATGTCCGTGAGCTTGGTGATCGCCGTCGTCACCTCTGCCTTCGCGTCGTCCGCGATGGTCGCCTTCGCGTCGAAGTTCACGTTGACCTGGCCGCTCTGCACGGATGCGGACGCCATGCCCATCACGTCCTTCGCGTTCAGCTTGTAGCGCTTGGGCAGGCTCGTCACCTGGTCGATGACGGACTGCGTGTCGTCGATCGGCTTCATGATGTCCTGGACCGCGGCGTTGAGCGTGTCCGGGATCGCCTTGAGCTCGTCGATGGGCGCGAGATCCGCCTTCGTGGTCGTCGCACTACCCGCCTCCTTGTTGTGCGCTGCGCAGCCGAAGGTCGCGAGAGAGAGGCCGACGATGAATGAGGAGACGAGGAGACGGGTGCGCATGGGGAAGTCCTTGGATGATGGGAGGCGGGCAGTCCGCCCGGGGATGCGCACTTCGAGGTGCGCGCGCCGCCAAGGAGCAACGCCCATGCCGATCATCCTCCCGCTCGCTTTCCCGCAGGTTCATGGCGGATTTTATCTCCCGCCATCCGCACCTGGGGCATCCACGCGACACCCACGAGCCCGTCGTTGGGGCTCGCGAGCACCGACGTCAGCCGTCACTTCACGTCCGCGTTACCTCACGTCCGCGTCACTTCACCTTGGCGGGAACGACCACGTCGTTGATCGGCTGCACGCTCGCGCCGCCCGGATAGGCGTAGCTCACGTACTGCGAGTAGAAGCCCTTGAACTGCGCGCCGGTCTCGCCGGACCCCCAGCCCCACACAGTGAGCCCGAACGGATTCGCGGAGTGGATCTCGTGGCGTCCGTTGTTGCACTTGCCCTGCGGCGCGAAGTTGTGGCGCACCAGGTCCACGCGCGTGAACTCGAACTTGCCGGACGTGCCCACGGGAGCCCAGCCCGAGACGTTGCCCGCGCAGTCCAGGTTCACGTCGGAGAACGAGCCGTCCTTGCCCTTCACGCGCGTGAGGATGAGGTTGGTCTCCGGGTATGTCGGATCCGTGAAGAATACATACGACGTCATGAACTCGCCGGGCGGGATCACGTTCACGAACTCCGCGTCGCCGCGTCCGTCGTTCATGTTCGGATCGAACTCGAGCGCGCCGGTCATGTGCGCGGACATGTAGAACGGATGCTTCTCGTCCTGGCTCTTCACCACGAACGGACCGCTCGCGTTGAACGTCACGACCTGCCCTTGCGCGAGCGTGGTGGGCGCGCCTGCGGGGGCGCTCGGCTCCCACGTGAGCGCGGTGCCGTCGAGCGCGCCGATGAGCCGCCACGGCGGCGACTCCTCCACGCCGTCGTAGCGGTTGCGATAGCGCACCGCCGTGTACTCCGAGCCCAGCGCGCGGATCGGCGGGATCTGCTGGTGCCCGGTCTCGTCGCAGCAGCTCTTGATGGCGAGCGCCGTCTTCCCGCCCCACAAACCGATGGGCGCGGACGACTCGATGATGCTGCCCGCGAGCTCCGCGTCCTGCGTGAACTGGAGGACCTGGCCCCTGTTGACCGTGTACGTCTGCGGCGAGCCCTTCTTGGTTGCAGGGATGCTCGCGCCACCGCCGACGATGTCCGCCGTCGGATTGATGGTGACCTGCGTGCCGTCGGTCTCACCGACGATCTGGATGTACGGTTGATCGAGCGGGCCCGGCCCGAACGCATCCACCGCAACGTAGTTGGTGTCCCACGACGTGACGGGCATGAGCAGCGTGGCGCTGGTCATGGCGCTCTGACCGCCGCCGAACGGATAGATGTCGTACGCGGCGACAGCGGCCGACGTCACGATGTGAAATGCGTGGCCGTGCGTGGTGCCATGCGCCGCAGCGTCCGTCGCGGTGATCGCAGGCGTCACGCCCGTCGGACAATCCAGGTTCAGGCCTGGGTTGGGCAGTCCCGCAGCGTGGCGATTCAAGAAGAGGATCGCGACCTGCCCCGCGGGGATCATTCCGCCCGGCAGCGGATCGTACTTGAGCGACTGACCTTGCCCGTTCGGGATGTACGCGAACTTCGTCGCGTCCAGCATCTGGCCGCCGTAGTCCACCGTCACGCTCACCGGATCCTTGTACGTGTTCGTGATGAACGCGGCGAAGCATGCGCCTGCGCCGTCGCTGATCACGTCGGGCACGACCGAGTAGTACTCGCAGCCCGCGCTGCTCTTCGTGCCGCTGGTGAGGCCGAGGCAGTTCAGGTTGCTGCCACCGCCTCCGCCGCCACCGCCGTTGCCGAAGCCCGGCCCGCCGTCGCCGTCGAGGCCACCGCCGTTCGGATCGGTGCCAGAGGTGCTTGAATTGTAGCCATTGCGACTCGACGTGCCGCAGCCCATGGCCGAAGAGCACGCGAGACCGATGAGCGCAGCAGCGACCGTCGGATAGAACAGAGGCGAGAAACGTAGAGAGCGCATTGAGTCACTCCTCCCGAGAGCGACCCAGCCGTCCTTGACCCGCGCCGGTTGTAGCTCGCCGATCGGGTGTCGCAACGATCTTTTGAAGTCTCACGTCAACGTTCTCACAAGTGTATCCTGGGAGAGACATGGACCTGTTCGAGCAGCTCGGTGCGTACGACTACGGTGCCGTTCACGTGAAGCGTGACAAGAGCACGGGACTAGAGGCCATCATCGCGATCCACGATTCGCGCCTTGGGCCCGCGCTCGGTGGCTGTCGCTTCCTCCCGTACGAGAAGGAAGAGGACGCCGTCATCGACGCGCTCCGCCTCGCGCGTGGCATGACGTACAAGGCAGCGCTCGCGGGGCTGGCGCACGGCGGGGGCAAGAGCGTGATCATCCGCCCGCCGCAGCACTTCGATCGCGTCGCGCTGTTCCGCGCGTTTGGCAGGTTCATCGACGACCTGCGCGGCGGCTACATCACGGCAGAGGACAGCGGCACGGGGCTCGAGGACATGGAGGTGATCCGCACCGTCACCAGGCACGTGACTGGCGTGGACACCTCGCACGGCGGGTCGGGTGATCCGTCGCCGTTCACGGCGCTCGGTGTCCGTCGCGGCATCGAGGCATGCGTGCAGGTCAAGCTCGGCAAGCAGTCGCTCGAGGGCGTGCACGTGGCGGTGCAGGGCGTGGGACACGTGGGCTATCACCTGTGCCGGGAGCTCTTCGCGCAGGGGGCCAAGCTCTCCGTGGCGGACGTGGACCCGCTGAAGGCGGAGCGCGCACAGCGCGAGTTCGGCGCGAAGATCATCTCGCTCGCGGAGATCTTCGGCATCCCATGCGACGTGCTCGCGCCGTGCGCGCTGGGCTCCGCCCTGAACGATCAGACCATCCCGCAGATCCAGTGCACGATCGTCGCGGGCGCCGCGAACAACCAGCTCGCGGAGCCTCGCCACGGCGACGACCTGCACGCGCGCGGCATTCTCTATGCTCCGGACTATGCCATCAACGCGGGCGGGCTCATCAACGTCGCGCAGGAGGTCGTCGGCTATGACGCAGCGGCAGCGCGCGCAAAGACGATCACCATCTTCGACACGATCAAGGACATCGCCGAGCGCTCGCAGAAGCTCGGCTCGCCCACGTACAAGATCGCCGACATCATGGTCGAAGAAAAGCTAGCGCGACTCTAGCGGCAGCGCCGCCGTCTTCGCCGGTGGCGGCACGGGTCGCTCGCCCAGGTTCGGTTCGATCATGTCGAGCGGCAGGTCCCCGAGCTTCTGCCAGGCGCGCGCGCGGTTCTGCGCCGCGCGGAACGAGTCACCGGAGAACAGGAGCGCCGCCGCCTTCATTGCGGCGATCGCGGCGGCCGGTCGCGAGATGACTCCGCGCTCCAGCCTGCGCGCGTCCGCCATCTCGACGGTGCTGGAGAACGGATGCGAGGGCCGGCTCTTCGCGGGCGCGGTCACCCAGCGGGACATCGCGGCCACGTCGCGCATCACGAGCCATGCAACGAGCACCGCCTCCTCGTCATTTGCGTCAGTGCTCTCGAGCAGGCTCACCAGCCTGCACACGCTCTCGCGCTCGCGTGACGTCTGCATGCCGCGCACGCGTCCACTCTCCGCCATGAGCTTGCACGGCCCGTCCGCGAGCAACAGCTTGCCGGCCCGCGTCTCTAGCTTCCGCACCGCCGCATCCGTGAGCTTGATCTCCCGGTCGTGGAGCACGGTGTGGAGGCGCGCGACGAGGTCCGCCGCCTCCTGGTTCAACGCGGGCAGCGTCGTGGGGCGCGCGTCCACGTGCGCGCGGAAGACGGACACGACCTCGCTTCCATCCGTGGTGATCGGCGGCGGGCTCTGCGCGTGTGTGTCCTCCAGCTGGTCGCGCAGCCGGGACACCGCAGCTACCGTCGCCGGGTACCCAGCTGCCTTCTTTTCCAGGGGATCCAGCGCGTCGTCGAGCTCTGCGCGCAGCTGCGCAGGCAGCGGCTGATCCTTGTAGGTTACACCTATCTCGTCGAGCCGTCGCGCGAGCCACGCGTCACGCTTCCCCCGGTCAGAGGCGTCCCGCTCGTTGTTCCCCGCGGGGGACGCCAGCGCGCCGGACATCGCGTCGATAAGCGCGCTCGCGCTCGCTGGCAGGGCCCGCTCCTCTTCAACGCGCGCGAGCTCCTCGTCGATGAGCCGGGACAGCGCTTGCTTCTCCAGCTCCGTGGGCGTCGCGTCGGGCAGGTGTGTGGCGAGCTCCTTCGCGGAGACGAGCATCTTCTTGCGTGCGTCGAAGGAGAACGGGTCCAGCGTGCCGTCCACCACCATGGCGTTCGCGCTATCGCCGCGGATGATGCTCATGGCCGCCAGGTCCGTGTCCTTGTCCGTGGGCGGAAGCCCCGTGCGCCGGACGATCCTTCCGTCCGTGACGGCCACACGCGAAAGCACGAGCCGCTCGTCGTCGGAGAACGACTCCGAGGTCGCACGCTCGCCGCGACGCAGACCGCCATCGTCGCTCGCCGGGGCGGGCGCCTTGACCGCTGGACACGCCGTCAGCACGAGGCACGCGAGCGCCGCCATCCCCGCCCTGCGGGTCATATCCCCATGACCTTCACGATGAGGCGCTTGTCCCGCTGGCCGTCGAACTCCGCGTAGAAGACCTGCTGCCACGGCCCGAGATCGAGTCGCCCCTTCGTGATGGGGACGATCACCTCGTGGTGAACCAGCATCGACTTCAGGTGCGCGTCGCCGTTGTCCTCGCCCGTGCGGTGATGCTTGTACTCTGCACGGAATGGCGCGACCTTCTCGAGCCACTCCCAGATGTCCTCGTGGAGGCCACTCTCGTCGTCGTTCACGAAGACCGCCGCGGTGATGTGCATCGCCGAGACGAGCATCATCCCGTCCTGGATCCCGCTCTTCGTGAGCACGGTCTCCAGACGCGGCGTCAGGTGAACGAGCTCGCGCTTCTTCTTCGTGTTGAAGACGAAGTACTCCGTGTGAGCCTTCACTGAACTCCCCTTTGCCCGCCGGAGCGCCGACTACTGGGCGACCACGGCCACGGGCCAGATCTGCTGCACCTTGCCATAGGTGGAGAGAATGAAGAATGGCGCGAGCGGACTGCCTCCGCTCGGTGCGGAGAGGAGCTTCACCGTCATCTTCAGCTTGTCACCGTTGTAGCCGGTCTTCTTGTCGAAGGTGATGGTGACGTTGCCGTCCAGCGAAACGGCAGTCACGTTGAACGCGTTCATCGGGCCGTCGGTGACGAGCGTCACGTCCACGGTCTTGCTCTGACCGACGCTGAGGGCCATGGCCTTCGAGGTCATGCCGCCGCCCAGGTCGACGGAGTCCGTCGGGTCGTAGACCGCGTTGAAGTAGACCTCACTCGCGGCCTGCGGCACGCACGGATCGTGGCCGGCGGCAGCCGCCTTGTTCGACCACGAGCGCTGTACGGTGTACCCGAGCTCCGCGTTCAATCCGAACGAGTGCTGCGACTGCGCGCACATGTCACCGATCTCCGCGCCGCCGAGGATGTACTGCCAGAGGGCGTGGTTCGCGTCGAGCTGGTTGTAGGCCGGGCTCGTGTTCGGGAACGGATCCGTCATCGCCTCGACGATCTCGTGCGTGGCAGAGGCCGTCGTGATGTCGAGCGCGTTGGTCAGGAACCCGAACTTGGAGCAGCGCGGCACGATGGCGTATGCCACCTGCTTTCCGCTGGCCGTGCTCTCGTGGTAGCCGCCGACGTCCTTGCAGGTCGAGCTGCCCTGCCCGAGATCCACGACCGTGGTGGACGGGATGAACACCACGAAGAGCGTGTTCGTGTCGGAGGCCGCCTTGGGGATGACGTTCGTCGCGACATACTGGCCCATGGTGCTCGAGTTGAGCGACGTGGGCGGGTTCGATGCCATCATGACGGGCGCTTCGATGGTGGTCGTGCCCACGCCGTACTCGGCGACATTCGCTGCCAGGAACTGCGATGTGCTGAGCTTGGTAAGATAGTCGGTCAGCTTCGTCTGCAGCGTGTCACCCGGGAAGAACACCGGGATGATCTTCGGCGCCTTCAGCACCGAGCCGCCCTGCGTCCCGACCTGCGGCATGGGACCCGTGGGCGCGGGGTAGGGACCATGATCTGCGTTCACAGGCGGGCCGCCGCCATCATCGGTGACGGCCGCGCCACCTTCTGTGTCCGTTCCCGTTCCGTCACCGCCATCACTGTCAGCAGCGGGGCTGTGCACGTAGGTGGTGGACGAGCAAGCAACTGCGCCCCCTCCCATCAGGCCGGCGATCGAGAAGGTGAGAAGCGATGGGAGGAGGAAGGATGTTCGGATGGTCATTGGGCCGAGTGTGTCCAGTTAGCACACGGGTTTAGGGGGCGCCCGTCGCCGCATACGATCTCTCGTGAGCGCTCAGAAAAGAGAAATCCCCCGCGCCACACGTTCAGGTGCGACAGCGGGGGATGTTGTCGGAGCATTGGCCCTGCTCCACAGGTGCCGCAGGGCTACTTGGCGGCCTTGAAGATCGCCATCACGTCCTGGAGCAGCTTCACGGCCTCCGGCCTGGGACGCTGGAACGCATTGCGACCCATGATGCTGCCGAACGCGCCGCCGTCTGCGAGCCCCTTCACCTCTTCGAGCACCGCCGGCGTGTCCTTCGCCTCGCCGCCCGAGAAGATCACGATGCGCTTGCCGTTGAATGCACTCTGCACGCAATGACGGACGCGGTCCGCGAGGGTCTTCGTGGGGATGTTGTACTTCTCGAAGACCTTCTTGGCCTCCGGCTGCTCGATGAAGTCCTTCGGCGGCTTGATCTTGATGACGTGCGCGCCGAGCTGCGCGGAGATCTGCGCGGCGTACGCCGTGATGTCGGCCGCCTGCTCGCCGTCCTTGGACATGCCTGCGCCGCGCGGGTACGCCCAGAGCACCGTCGGGATGCCGTTGGCCTTGCCCTCTTCGATGAGCGCCCGAAGGTCCTCGTACATCTGGTTGCGGTAGCCGGAGCCCGGGTAGATCGTGTAGCCGATGGCGCTGCAGCCGAGACGGAGCGCATCCTGCACGCTGCCCGTGATGGCGCTGCACGGCTGCTCGACCTTGGCGAGCGTGTCCGAGTTGTTCAGCTTGAGGATGAGCGGGACCTGACCTGCGAACTTGTCGGCGACGGCCTCGATGAAGCCGAGGGGCGCGGCGTACGCGTTGCAGCCGGAGTCGATCGCGAGCTGGACGTGGTAGTCGGGATCGTACGCGTCGGGGTTGGGCTGGAACGACCGAGCGGGTCCGTGCTCGAAGCCCTGGTCGACCGGGAGGATCACCATCTTGCCGGTACCAGCGAGCGTGCCGTGGTTCAGCATGCGCGCGAGGTTCGTCTTGGTGCCGGGATTGTCCGAGCCGTACCAGGACAGGATTTGTTTGACGCGATCAGTAGCGGCCATGGCGTGTTTCTCCTCGGATGGATCGGTGATTCGAGGGGAGGGTATCCCCATGAGTTCGCATGTTCAAGGGTGCCCGAATCACCGGTCGTCCCCAGCTAGCTTCTCCAGCAGCGCAACGTCCGCCAGATCCTGCGGCCGTCCGGCTGCTCGCTTGTTGGCGATGAGGTCCGCGAGCCCGATGAACGGAATCGTGATGTCCCCAACATGCACGCTCACCGCCCTGTCGAGAGCTGCCTCGGTGTCGATGCCATCAGCGCGGGCCATGATATCCACGTGAACCGGAGGCACGCCGAGGTAGACGATCTCATCGACATCGAGGACGCGCACGTCTTCCACCACGGAACGAGGCGCTCCGAACCTGACAAGAGCAGCCGCGCATCGATCGAGGTTGTCTCCCTCACGCGATACGAGCAGATCGAGATCCTTGGTTGCGCGCGGCTTTCCGTGGTGACCCACGGCATAACCGCCGAGGACCACGAAACGGACCTCAGCGGCGACGAGCTCCGCCAGCAGATCTCTGAAGTCGGGGTGGAGGTCCATCGTAGCCAGCGAGCACCATCGCTTCCAGAGTGAGAGGCCAGATCATCAGTACACGGTCGGCGCCGGACACCGCACGCCATGCCTCCAGATCGAGCTGCGAAAGCTCGGCGAAGGAGCGCGCGACGCCACCGGTCCACGTGGCCCGACGCCGTTCGGCGCGCTCTCTTGCAGCAGGATCTTCTGCGGAGGACACGCTCTGATCATAGCAGAACCGAGGAGACGAACGAGCTAGTCGAAGCGACGCTTTCGCACGGAGAGGAGCCACTCCTTGAGCTCGTGCTCGTTGGCTGGCTCTTCGGGGAGCACGCTCTTTTCTCGGGCTTCGTCGAGCTGTGCGAACAGGGCGTCCACGCGTGGGCGCCATGCTTCCACCTGCGCGGGATCGAGCGTGACGCGTTCACCCGCTTTTTTCCGCTCCACCAGCTGTGCGGCGTCGGGCAGTCCGTACGTGCTCATGATGCGCGTGAGGTTGGCCTCGAGCTCGCCTTGCTCGAGGAGATGAATTCCCGTGAGCGTGGTGCGGAGCACATAGAGGAGCTTCTTCGCGGTGGGCTCTCTCTCCAGGGAGCGGAGCTGGTTCTGCGCGAAGCCTCTGTAGTGACGATGAACGAGGCGTGACAGCGCGCGCACGGTCAGCGGCTTCAGCTCCTCGAGTAACGCGGAACCTCGAG
>JANXLV010000272.1 GCA_025355005.1 Myxococcales bacterium
CTCGCGGGTTGGTCGTTCGCTTCGGCGCTGCGGGGCGAAGCGCTGCAGACCGGCTGTCGGGCCGCAAGAGAGGCGATCGAGGTCGCATCGAAGCAGCTTGGCCGTCGGCCTCCCCTCTTCCGTTTCTTGATGGTGCCGTGGCTGATCCAGATAGGGCTATTCTTCTTCAAGGGGCTCTTCCCGTTCCCGCTCGAGAAGATGCTGAGAGCCCACTACACGAAGATCGGCGCCCAGACGCGCGCGGAGCTGACCAGCTACGTGAGCTACGGCCGGGCGAGCTCGCTCCCCGTGGAGTCGCTGGCGACGATCCTGGACGCACTCACGAAGAAACACGCAAGCGCGTGCTGATTTCCGATGTTCTCCTGGGCGTGGTGGCGTCGTAACCTGACTGCGCGCCCACGGGGCTCGCGGTAGAAGTATCATCGGCGCGATGCAGTTCGTCCGTGCGGGCATCGCGATCGAAGATGCGCGAATCAAGTTTGTATTTGGGTATGCACGCGACGCGTGGGTGCAGGTCGAGGAACGGAGCGGTTTCGCGCTCGACACGCGGTTCATTCCTGCCGCGGAAGCGGTCTCCGCCGATCGAATATGTCTCTTCATCCTCCTCCAGGGCACGTGGGTGCTCCACGGTGCCGGCGGTCGCACGCTCGAGGGTCCCTGCGCGTTCGTCGTTTCCGAAGAACAACTCGAAGGTGCGAATGGTGCGCGCTCGTGCACGTTTCGTTCGGAGGGGACCCCGCTCACGTCGATCGAGCTCCACCTGAGGCCTGCGCACGTCCTTTCGTCCAGCGGCGATCTCGCTCCGCTCACGCTCGATGACGCAGCTTGGACCGCTGCACGGGATGTCGTGGCGGCGCTCGATTGCGAGGACGCGGCGGTCGTGTCGAGCGAACGCGTTCCGCGATTGTTGCGTGAGCTCGCAAGACTCCAGATCACGACGGCCGACGCCCACGTCGCGGTCGCCAGGTCTGCGCCCGCACCGCTGGCGAGGGTGCTCGGAGCGATCTCGCGATACGTGGAACGAATGGACCTCGGCGGAACGTTGAAGGACCTGGAAGCGGCGACCGGCACGTCGCAGCGGCAGGTGGCACGCGACATCGAAGCGGCCGTACGTATGCTGGGACTGGCCGGCTTGGGTTGGCGGCTGACGTCGCGTCATCTGCGGATCAAGATCGCGGTGATCCTGCTCAGCGCCGAGCAGGCCTCCGTCATGAGGGTCGCTCGGATCGTGGGTTGGGGCAGCGCCGACGCCATGACCCGCGCGTTTCGAAACGCCGGACTTCCGGCTCCGACGGTTGTCCAGCGCGCGCTGCGGGACTGACGCCATGTCAGAAAGTGGCGGTTCGACGAGCGCCGACCGCGCGCTACAGGTCGGGCATGCGTTTCGCCAACGTTCTTTGGGCACGATTTCTCGCTCCCGGTCTCGTCGTCACCGCCGCCGTCGTTGGTTGCAGCGGTAGCGGCGCCGACCGCGTTCTTGGCTCGGATATCACGAGCGGTGACGGCGGCGGCAGCAACGGTGAAGGCTCATCGGAGGACGCGAGCGCCGCGCCCGACGCGCAGCACGCCGACTCGACGACGGATGCGAGCATCCTCGTCGACGCGGGCGCGAATAATGCGAGCGCCGTCGATGCTGCATCGGCCGACGCAGCCCATGCAGACGCATCTGTCGGCGTGCTGCCGACGGCAGGATTCGTGTGTGTCCCGGACAGTGGCCCGGACCAGGCGTGCTCATGCCCGAGCAACACGACCTGCACGCACTCGTGCCCGGGCAGCGGCGATTGCAAGTACAGCTGCGGCGTCGGCGACACGTGTACGAACACGTGCGTCGGCGGCGATTGCCATCAGTCGTGCGTCGGCTCCACGTCGTGCTCCACGCTCGGCTGTACCTCCGGTGACTGTACGCAGGAGTGCAACGGCGGCGTCTGCGACATGGAGTGTCGCGGCGGTGACTGCTACCAGACCTGCACCAACACGACCGAGTGCGCGACGAAGAGCTGCGAAGGCGGCGACTGCGTCCAGGATTGCACCGGAGGTGCCTGCGCGATGGACTGCGAAGGCGGCGACTGCGTGCTCACCTGCCACAGCGCCCAGTCCTGCACGATCGCCAACTGCACGGGCGGCGGCTGCGTCTTGCACTGCAACGGCGCGGCCACGTGCGCGTGCTCGGGACCGAATTGCAAGGTCACGCCCTGACGGCGTCACCGCCGAGCGAAGGGTCGACGGCGTGACCGCGAGAAGCGCTTGCTGGGCGCGCTCGTGCGTCTTACCCTTGTCTTACCAGGAGCCGACATGACGCAAAGGGCACGTATCTCGAGCAAGGGGCAGCTGGTCCTGCCGAAGCACATACGCGAGAGCAAGGGGCTGGTAGAAGGCGCTGAGGTCCTCGTCGAGGAAGTTCCTGGGGGCGTCCTCCTCACCCTCGTGCCCGGCGCCAGACAGTCCTCGCTCGCAGACCTGGTCGGGTGTACCGGCTACGCGGGCGCACCAAAGTCGCTCGCGGACATGGAGGCCGCGATCCGCAAAGGTGCCCGGGGTCGCCCATGATCGCGGTCGATACCAATGTCATCGTTCGTGTGCTGACCAACGACGAACCAGCGCAGGCAAGACGAGCGATCGCGCGCATGCGCTCGGACGCAGTCTGGGTTTCACGGACCGTGCTGCTGGAAGCGGCGTGGGTGCTTTCCCATGCGTACAAGCTCGACGTAGCGACCATTGCCGACGCCTTCACCACCCTGCTCGGCGTGCCAAGCGTTGACGTGGAAGACCGGGCCGCCGTGCTCGTCGCTGTCTCCTGGTTCAGAAGGGGAATGGACTTCGCGGACGCGCTTCATCTGGCAGGAAGCAACCACGCCTCCACGTTTTGCAGCTTCGACAAAGACCTCGCGAAGGCCGCGAAACGCGCCCGAGCCACGCCAACCGTCTCGCAGCCCTGAAGGTGTGGGAGGACGTGCCGCGTGGGTCACTGAGACGGTACCGCGGTGAATGAACCGTCTGGGCCCTGACGCTCGAGCGTGACGACCTCATCGACCAGGGCAAGTCGATAGCTGGCATCTGGGTCGGGACCGCCGCATGTCAGCGGCGCTCCGTCGGCGCGGATCACGGCGGCGAGCACGCCAAGAGGGGGACCTCCGGTGATGAGCGTTCGAGCCACGTGCTCGGCGCGCAGCGCATTTCCGTCGAACGTCTACGCTCCGACGACGCCGTCGCGACACGCGACGACTTTCTCGGCATCGTGGGCCACGATCTGAGGAACATGCTCAGCGTCGTGGTCGGCTTCGCCACGCTCATCGCGAGCGCGGAGTCGGACAACCCTGCTCCGCACGCGGCGGCGGTCATCGGGTATGCGCGCCGCATCGAGCGCTCCGGCGTTCGCATGAGTCGCCTCGTCGGAGACCTCGTCGACGTAGCGAGCATCGAGGCCGGCCCGCTCGCCGTGACGCTGGAGGTCGGCGAGCCAACCGATGTAGTGAGCGAGGCCGTCAACGACTTCCAGGAGCAAGCGGATGTTTCTGGTGTGACGCTGACATCGGACATTGCGCTGGGCTCGTCCCGCGCAGCGTTCGACCCTGTCCGGCTGCTCCAGGTCTTCGCGAACCTCATCGGCAACGCCATCAAGTTCACGCCGCCGAACGGCCACGTCGTCGTGCGGGTCGTGCGCGAAGCCACAGAGGTGAGATTCGAGGTCCGCGACACCGGTGTTGGCATCGCCGCGAACGAGCTCGACGCCGTCTTCGAGCGCTTTCACCAGGTGAACCGCGCCGACCGCCGCGGTACTGGTCTAGGGCTGTACATCTCGAAGTGCATCGTCCAAGGACACGGCGGACGAATCGGTGTCGACAGCCGCCCTAACGCGGGCAGCACGTTCTGGTTCACGTTGCCGCTCCTCACCAAAGCGTGATCCGACGGCATTGCTCTGCGATGTTTGGGGGGCCCGCACGATCGCGAGCAACGAATCGCTGAAATGCGCTACAAGCTTCGCCATGGTTCGTTCCGTTCTCCTCCTCTCGCTGTCGCTGGTTGCTCTCGGCCCATGTTCCAAGAGCGGTGATGCGTCCATGGACGGCGCAGTGGGCGCTGGATCCGCAGCATCGAGCGCCAACTCGACGCCCACAGCCGATGCGCCGAAGCCGCCGGCGCCCGCCGACGCCGCAAAGTCGTGCAGCGCCACCCCGATCAAGATCGTCGAGTCCGGCGGTGAGCAGGTGCTCCAGTACACGCTCAAGAACACCGGCACGCATCCGTGGCACTACTGCAACGTGTTCGGCTGGGCATACGACAAGAACCACAACCTCCTCGGCTTCGGCGGCATCAGCGAGAACATCTCGCTCGCGCCGGGAGCATCGCAGACGTCCAGCATCCGCATCAAGGACACCAAGGACAAGGTGCTCGACGCGGCGACAGGGAGCTCGGCGCTCTACGAGATGCAGGCGTCGACGGTGTACTTCGACGACAAGTCGGAGTGGCAAGACAAGTCGGACTTCTACAACCGCAAGAAGCCCGTGGGCACGCCTGTCGCGCTCGGCGGCGGCGTCGGCGGCAAACCGGCGACTGCACCTGCCACCAGCGCGAAGCCCCCGGGCAAGCACTAGCCTGCCTCGCTCACGCATGAAGTCGAGGTAGCCGGTTCACGAGAGGTGCGATGCTCCGTACGGCGCCGAAACGCCGCATCGCCGTCCGCATGAGCATGCATTCTGCACTCTCGAAGCGCGGCGTCCTGCGCGATTTCAGCGCGATGCGTGCGTTGCGGGAACGGCGCGCCGCTTGCGTATCGACACCGCATGAGCGTTCGGTCGGCTCGACACGCGTGGGTCCTGGCCTCGTCCGCCGCCCTCGTATCTGGATGCATCCTTCTGTCCGCGGGAGACGCCCGCGCGGACGACGGTGGAGTGCTCGACGACGCGCGGCACCCGTTCATGCCCGAGCTCCACATGGGCATCGACCTGCACCAGACAGCCATGCCCGGCACACTCTCCTTGTGCACGCCCGCTGGTCGGAGCGCATGTCCCAACGTTCGCACGCTGGGCCCCGGCGAGTACAACGCGGGGACGGTCACGCATGCGGCGTTCGACTCGGGCTTCGATCTCCTGGGCGTGGGCCCGCTGCGGTTTGGCGTCGGCATCTTCGTCGGCTTCGGCGACGGTCCCTCCGGAATCATTCGACGGTGGGACGAGACTGCGCAGGCGTCGTCTTCGTGACGGCTTCCCCGCGCAGATCATCCACGGTCTCTCGCAGGTGGTCGAGCTCCAGCGCGTAGTCGCCAGCCCGCACGCGCACGACGTACGCGCCGAAGAGTCCCATGAGCGCGCCCGTGATGAAGGTGGCTGCGCCAAGCCACACGTTCCAGAAGAAGCCTGCGAGCGAGATGATCACGAGCCCCGCAAACAGCTTCATGTAGCCGCCACGGCTCTTCTCCAGCTCCTGCTGGCGAGCCTCCAGCTCGCGGATGGCCTCCTGGTACTTCTCGAGCTTGTCCCGGTCCGCGGCGCCCATCTGATCCATCGTCGCACAAAGAGCCAGGCTTCAACGCCGGGTTTCCCCGCACCGACGCACGGTTTTCGCTGTTGTCGATTGCCGTGCCGCCTACTCTGACTCTCGATGGGAGCGACCCGATACACGATCGACCTGATCACGAAGACCCGGAGGGGTGTCTTCGTCCTGGTCCTTGCTCAGCGCAGGAAATGGACGGGCACGGACGCGCAGCTCCGCAGGCTGCAGCGGCGGGTCAACGAGTACGCTTCCTTCGCCCTGGACGGTGAGCTGACCACGCGTTATCCGGAAGCGCAGGGCCGGCGCGTGAAGATCCGGCTCGACATCGCGCACGCGCCCGATCGCATCACCAGGGCGTTCTTGCGTCGCATCAAGTCAGCGCTTGCAGAGGTCCGCATCGGCTTCGACGTGGACCTCGACGACAGGGCCAAGTTGCTTGATGACAGGACCCCATGGAAAGAGCGCGACTGATATTGCTCGGTGGTGCAAATCACCCTCGTGGGCTCGTGGACGTGCTCTCCCGCGGCTCGCCCGTTTCGAACGTGGATAAGAACGGCGCCGGGCAGCGTCGGCGTGCATCTGGCGGATGGCCGCTTCGTGGTGCGTCGGGCCGCGTCCGGCACACCCGAGGTGGGAAGCCTGGTCGTGCCCGACACGGCAATGATCGCCCTGGATCCGCGCGGCCTTGTGATGGTTCGTGTGATGGGCTCGCGTCTCGACCTCCTTGGGATGTCGGGCGCGCCGCTGAAGACGACGGAGCTCACGCCAGGAGTGGTCGTGAAGGACGTCGAGTTTCGCGCCGACGGCGAGCGACTCTGGGTCTTCGGCACGGTGGGAGAGACGTTTCATGCGCAGGCGTTCGATCGCGCGCTGGTTCCTTCCGGCGCGTACGATCTGACGCTCGCGCAGGGACCGTATCCGACGTCGATACACGTCCACCCGAACGCGGACGCGTTTCTGCTCACGACGAACGAGGACCATCGCGATCCGGACGCGACGATTCATCGCATCGCGGCCAGCGTCGCTGGTGGAGTGCTGCGTGTGCTCTGGGACAAGGACGAGATCGACCACCCGTGCGTCGGCTTCACACGCGACGGACGCGCCCTGGTCGGTGTGGACGCGTTCTGCGGCGTCTCGCTCTTCGCGTGGAGCGATCACGCGCGCGTCGGTGAAGCGCCCCTCCCGGAGGGCTACGAGAGCCGCTTCGACGGGGAGATCGTCGGCGAGCACCTGCTCACGGAGCGCCATCCCGAAGGTGAGCCCGCGTCGTCGATGATGGTCCACGCGCTTCCCTCACTCGCCGAGGAGGCGCGGATCGACTGGGCGGCACGCGGCGAGTTCGGCACGCCCGACGACGACGCGGGCATGGACCTGGGCCCGGCGCTCGGCTCCGAGTGCTTCCTGGAGGTGAAGGAAGACGCAGGCGCCGCCGCGTGGACGCTGCGCGTGTGGCGCCTCGTTCCCTGAGGGTCAGCGGCCTTCGACCGTCTCCATGCGGGCCATGCGGGCCTCGAGTCCGTCGACGCGGGCGGCAGTGGCGCGGACCACCTGGCCGAGCTGTCCGGTAAGGACGTTGTCGATGCGATCGCCGACTCTTCGGATCTCCTCACCGAGGGTCTTCTCGAGCGAGGCGATCGCTGTTGCGTGCCTGATCTGTTCTTGCACGACGCGGTCGAGTCGCTCGTTGGTCCGCTTCCCCTCGTCACGAATCTGCTTCAGGATCTCGATCGTCAATTCATCGTTGCCCATGCGCCACCTCCATCAGGATAGCACCCGAGCAACGCCCGGGCCCGCAGCGGGGCCTGCGAAAATGACTGGAATCGCGAACCGTGGGGTGACCGCGGTCGACGCATGGGTGTCCGCGGTCAGCGGCCTTCGACCGTCTCCACGCGGGCCATGCGGGCCTCGAGTGCGTCGACGCGGGCGGCAGTGGCGCGGACCACCTGGTCGAGCTGTCCGGTAAGGACGTTGTCGATGCGATCGCCGACTCTTCGGATCTCCTCGCCGAGGGTCTTCTCGAGCGAGACGATCGCTGTCGCGTGCTCTTCGTTGACGCGTTGAAGCCTGAGCAGGTGTGGCTGGTGAAGAAGGACGAGCGCGGTCACTCGACTGTCACGCGCGCGGCCGACGTGGAGGAGATTCAGAAGATGACCGAGCAGGGCATCCCGCTCGGGTCGCTCTGGTACAGCAACCACCTCGACGACGGGGCCCCAGAATGACCATTCACCTGCTTGTCGAGGGGCCGTCCGAGCGCGCATTCCTCGACCGCCGGGCGCGGCGCTTGCTCAAGGAGCAGAGTGTCCGCGTGCACCCTCACGAGGGTAAAGGCAGCCTGCCCAGGGACTGGAGCGCGCCGCCCCCTAGGGATCAGCGAGGGCTGCTTCACCAGCTCCCGGCGAAGCTTCGCGGCTTCGCGAGCGCCGCCAACCCGGACGAGCTGCACGTGGTGGTGATGGTGGATGCAGACAACGACGATCCCGACGTGCTCGCGGATAAGATCGCGGCCGTCGCGAGCCAGGTGGCCCCGAAGCTCCGCGTGACCGTGCGGCTGGCAGTCGAGGAGACGGAGGCGTTTTACCTTGGTGATCTGCAGGCGCTCGAAAAGGCCTATCCCGACGCCGATCTGGCGAAGGCACGCGCGTACGTCCCCGATTCCATCCCGAACGGCGGCACGTGGGAGCTGTTTGGTGAGATCATCCGGGACGGCGGCGGAAACAAGGTCGCGTGGGCAGAGGCGATGGGTGCGGTTCTCACGACGCGGCCGGCGCGCAGTCGCTCGCCATCGTTCAAGGCGCTGATCGGCGGACTCATTGCGCCCGGACCTGACCCCGCGCCGGAGCAGCGACCGCGAAGGTACCGGCATCCGACGAGGGACCGTCGCCTCGCCGCCGGGCGTGGGTCGCGGCGTTGAGCTCGAAGTAGGCTAGCCGGTCGCCTGCGGCGCCGGGGTACGTCGCGGCGATTCCGGCCACTTACGGCGCCGTAAGTATATTTACTTTGCGAGGATCTGGCTCGATTTCGGATCGCGTTCTGATCTGGCGCCGGCCCTACTTTCGGGTGCCCCGGAGCTCTCGCGTGACCACGGTCAGGGCCTTCTGGAGGTCGCGCGTGCTCTCGTCGCCGAGGCTCTTCTCGAGCGAGACGATCGCTGTCGCGTGCCTGATCTGCTCCCGCACGACGCGGTCGAGTCGCTCGTTGGTCGTCTTGAGGCGCTCGTTGGTCGTGTCGAGTCGCTCGTTGGTCGTATCGAGTCGCTCGTTGGTCCGCTTCGCCTCGTCACGGATCTGCTTCAGGATCTCGATCGTCAACTCGTCGTTTCCCATGCGCCACCTCCCTCAGGATAGCACCCGAGCAACGTTCGGGCCGCAGCGGGACCTGGGAAAAATGACCGGAATCGCGAACCGCAAGGTGGTGTCGATGCGCCGTCGACGCGAGGCATGTCCGCGGTCAGCGGCCTTCGACCCGAATCACCTGGTCTTCTTCCGCGCCTTCCGCGTGGCCTTCCGCTTGTCCTTCTTCGCGCGCTGCGCTGCGTGGCTGGCCGCGAGGCGCGCGGGCATCCCCGGGAGCGAGATGGAGGGCGGGAGCGGCTTTCCCTGGAGCTCACGCATCCAGGCCTCGACGCCCTCCTTCGTGCTGATGTCGAAGCCGGCGTCGCGCCCGGCAACGAGCATCGACTTCGCCATCCCGAACTTGCTCGGGTCCGCGAGCGCGGCGCGAAGCTTGGAGGCGCCGGCGCGGCCGAGCACGCGCAGACACTCGTCGGCGTGTGGCAATCGCTGGTCGCGCTTCATGAAGGTGTAGAATGCACGCAGCTCTGCGATCAAGCCGGGGGCCTCGTCGGGCTCCACGAAGATCTTCGCTGGCACGAGCTCGAAGAGGAGCTCACGCAGCTGTGGCGCGCGGAGCATGGTGACGGACCCGGGACCGAACTGCGCGTTGGAGAGGTCCGCGAGCATGCAGACGGCGTGCCTCTCGTCGAATCCCTTACCCTCCGGAGAGTCGCTGAATCGCCCCATCAGAGCGTGGTCTGCGGCCTGCGCTGCCTCCATCAGCTCGTCCACATCGCTCGCGCTGATCGCGTCGTCTTCGTGCGGGGCGCGCACGACCACGGAGACCGGGCCCGCAGCGGCCTCCACGACGACCGTCTTCTCGTAGGGCGCGCCTCCGGTCCATGCGTCCTCGAGCTCCTTCTTGTCGCGAAGGACCACCGGAAGCGCGAGGCAGATGTGCTCGGTGAGCGCGAGCTCCTTCGCGGTCGCAGGGCGCGGGACGAGATCCGGGTCCATGGCGGCAAGCCATGGGTACCCGTCGGCCGCGGCCACCTCCCAGCGGTGCTGCACGATCTCCTTGCGCAGCGACGCCGGCACATCAGCGCCCCGGTCGAAGTTCAGGGAGAAGTGCGGCGGCATGTTCGGCTCTTCGCCCTGCTGCGCGGCTTCGGCCGCATCGACGTATCGATCGAAGTCCGCGATGCTCTCGAACACGAGGACGCCAAAGCTCTCTTCCTGCTGGCCGATCACCGAGACGACTGCGCCGCGTACGCCCTCCGCCTCGACGGAGATGGAGAACAGGCTGTGATCATCCGGCACGACCTTCCACGGCTTCGCGCGGAAGAGCACGGCGGCCGCGCGAAAGAGGCGCCCCACGGCCTCCGCGGTGTGGCCGCCGGCGCGGAACGACCGTTCCCCGTCGTCTTCCGGATCTGCGCTCGCGCTGAAGTGGGCGCGCATGGAAGCCAACATCGCGTCGAGCTCCGGCGTGGCGGCGACCACCACGTCGAGCGTCGGGTGTCCTGCGCGGAGGATGCTCGCGAGCTCCGGGGAGGCCACGCGGACGCGGGTCGGCGTGTGTGGTGGTCCAATCATCGGTCGCGCACACGCGTCCCGCAGCTGCTCGCTCGCCGACGAGATCATCTGACCGGGCTTGCCCATCGCCGTGCCCATGACGGCGCCCGCTGCGCTCATCCAGACGAGCAGCTCGGGGCGGTACGGCTCGCCCTCGTTCGTCACGTACCCCGGCATCGACACGAGCCCGCCAATCCACTCCAGCTCTCGACTGCGCTTCGCCATCTGCGGGGCCTCTCCTGCGACCACCGTTAGCACCGGCGCGCGGGCAGTGCATCAGACCAACACGATCAGCGCGGGAAGCGAGGCCACCGCATGGGTCCGGTCAGCGGCCTTCGACCGTCTCCATGCGGGCCATGCGGGCCTCGAGTCCGTCGACGCGGGCGGCAGTGGCGCGGACCACCTGGCCGAGCTGTCCGGT
>JANXLV010000379.1 GCA_025355005.1 Myxococcales bacterium
CGGCCTTCCTCCTACCTTCGTCTGGATCGGTCTCGGCGCGACTGTGCTCCTCGGTGGCGTGACCGCCGCCGTCGCGATCGACACGAATGACATCCACTCGAAGTTCACGAAGGACGGCTGCAATCAGCTCGCCGCCGCGGGATGCTCCGACACGGCAAAAAAGGGCAAGGACGAGCAGACGATCACCTACGTGCTTGGTGGGGCGACCGCGGCCGTGGGCATCACGACCGCCGTCATCGCGCTCGCGTTCACGCGCTGGTCGAGCAGCAACGGCGGAAACGGCAGCCACGGCAGCAACGACAGCGCGCCGCGCGTCTCGGCCGGCGTGACTCCGCACGGCGCATCCGCCTCGTTCGCGTTGGACTTCTGATACGCTCACGAGAATGGCTGCCGGTAGCCGCACCATCGGCGGCTCGCTACGTTACGAGACAATCCTGAAGCTCGCGTCTGGCGGGATGGCCACGGTGTACGTGGGCACCGTGCGTGGTGCGCTCGGCTTCCGTCAGCTCGTGGCGATCAAGAAGCCGCACCCGCACCTGGTGGGCAACGCTGACTTCCGGCGGGAGCTCCTCGCGGAGGCGCAGCTCGCCTCCATGATCCATCACGCAAACGTGGTCGACGTGCGCGACGTGGAGCTCGACAAGGACAACATCAGCCTCGTGATGGACTACATCGAGGGCGCGTCGCTCGGTGAGCTGCTCGTCGCCGCATCGAAGGGGATCGCCGCGCTTCCGCCTGCTGTCGCCGTGCGTATCGTGCTGGACGCATGCGCGGGTCTGCATGCCGCGCACGAGCTCACCGACGACAAGGGCCGCTTCATCGGGCTCGTGCACCGTGACGTGTCGCCGCAGAACATCCTCGTCGGCACGGACGGCGTCGCCCGCGTGACGGACTTCGGCATCGCAAAGATCGCGCGCAGGCAAGCGAACACGGAGGAGGGGCAGCTCAAAGGCACGCTCGCGTACATGGCGCCCGAGTACCTCCAGGGCGAGACGATCGACCGTCGCTTCGACGTGTTCGGCATGGGCGTGGTCCTGTGGGAGGCGATCACCGGCAAGCGACTCTTCCGCGGCGATCACGAGGCCGTGACGTTGCAGCGCGTGCTCTCGTATCACGCGCCCGCGGTGTCTTCGCTCGTGCCTCAGGCAACCCCCGCGCTCGATCACGTGGTCGCTGCCGCTGTCGAGAAGAAGCGCGAAGATCGCTTCCAGACCGCTGCCGCGATGGGCGCCGCGCTCGAGACGGCCGCGCGCGAGGCGGGCCTGGTCGCGAGCCACACGGATGTCGCCGCCCTCGTGCGCGCTGCCGTTGGCGCAGACCTCGACGAGCGACGCACGCTGATCCGCGCGCGCATGGCGATGGAGCCGGCGATCGCAAGCGTCGGGCCGCAGACACCAGGCCCCGCGACCGAGCGCGACATCAACTCGACGCTCACGTCCGCGCCTCCGACAACGCTCCCAGAGACGGCGCCCATGGGGTCGAACACGGCGCCGAACGTGCAGTCGAATACGTTGCCCAACGTGGCCGCGACGATGTCGTCGAACGCAGTGGCCTCCAACACCGCGCCGATCATCGGCTCCGCCACGCAACCGCTCACGTCTCCCATCCCCACGTTGAAGGAGCACGGGGCCACGCTGATCTCGTCACCGCCTGCGGGGAGCCAGCCACGCACGCTCTCGAGTGCTCCGGTGATGAGTGCTCCGGTGATGGCACTTCCCGAGCCGAGCAACCCGCACCTGCGCGTGCCTGCGCCGGCGCACTCGCAGCCCGCGTTCGACGACATGAGCGTGAGCTTGCCGGTCCGCAGCAACGGCATCGTCTACGCGATCGCCGCGGGCGCACTTGCGCTCGCGGTCGCGTCCGGCGTGATCTACGTGGCGCTCAATCGCTCGCAAAACGCGGTGAACGGTGACGCGACGAGCGCCAGCGGCAGCGCCAGCGCGGCGAACGTGGCCGGCCCGCACGGTCCTGCCTCCGCTGCAGCGCTGAGCGCGAGCGAGCCGGCTACTTCTGCAGGCAGCGCAGCTCCTTTCGCGGCGGCGTCCGCGAAGACGGCGCCCACGGCGACCGCGCAGAAGCACGTGCCTGCGGGCCACCCGAGCGCCGCTGGCACCGCCACCGCGAAGCCGACGTCCACGACCACGACCACGACCACGGGTGATGCTCCGCCGCCGAACCCGTACAAGGACGTCCCCGGCCTTTGAGATGGTAGTGTTTCCGTCATGTCCACGTTCACGCTCGACGAGACCGAACGCGTAGCGCCCGACCGCGGCGCCCGGCGTGTCCTCGCAATCGAGCTCGTCGTCGTCGAAGGCCCATCACGCGGCCTGCGTGTCCCCGTCCGCGACGGCATCGCGAAGGTCGGCACGGCGGAAGGGAACCAGCTGCGGCTGAAGGACGCCTCCGTCTCTCGCGTTCACTGCGAGCTCCAGGTGCGCGCGGAGAGCGTCACGCTCCGCGATCTGGGAAGCACCAATGGCACCTTCGTCGCAGACGTGCGCGTGCGCGACGCGGACGTGCCGCCAGGGTCTTTGATTCGCGTCGGCGGCTCCGCGTTCCGCATCGAGGCCGGTGACGCGCCCGCGTTCGTCGCGCTGTCCGCCCGGTCGGAGTTCGGTGAGCTCCTCGGCGACAGCATCGAGATGCGCGGGGTCTACGCGCTGCTCGAGCGCGCCAGCCCCACCGACACCACACTCCTGTTCTCCGGTGAGACGGGCACTGGCAAGGACGTCGCTGCGCGATCCGTGCATCATGCATCGAATCGCGCGGCGGGCCCGTTCATCCCCGTGGACTGCGGCGCCATCCCGGAGAACCTCATCGAGAGCGAGCTCTTCGGCCACATCCGCGGCGCATTCACCGGCGCCATCGGCAACCGAAAGGGCGCCTTCGAGGAGGCGACTGGCGGCACGCTGTTCCTGGACGAGATCGGCGAGATGCCGCTCTCCATGCAGCCGAAGCTCTTGCGCGCGCTGGAGTCGCGCACCATTCGCCGCGTGGGTGAGACCAAGGCGGTGCCAGTGGATGTGCGCGTGATCGCCGCCACCAATCGCGACCTCGCGCGTGCCGTGAACGAGGGAACGTTCCGCGAGGATCTCTACTACCGGCTCGCCGTGGTGGAGCTCTCACTTCCGCCGTTACGCGCGCGCCGCGATGACATTCCGATGCTCGCTCAGCGCTTCTTCCAGCGGCTCAACAACGGCGCGGACAAGAACGCCGAACTCCCGCAGGAGGTGCTCGCGCAGCTCCGCGAGCGCCCATGGCCAGGGAACGTGCGCGAGCTTCGCAACTACGTCGAGCGGCTCGTCACGCTGGGACAGTGGCAGCCGCGCCTGGGTGACGAGAGCAGCGGGCTGGCCGCGCCCACGCCGAGCGTGCTCCCTGCGGGCATCGAGAGCATCGTGCCGCTGCACCTGCCGCTGAAGGACGCGAGGGACGCGTGGACCGAGGAGTTCGAGAGCGTCTACGTGCGAGCGATGATGAAGCGAACGGGAGGCAACCTGACGCACGCCGCGGAGCAGGCAGGCGTCAGCCGGAGATTCCTGCAGCGGCTGATCGCACGACTGTCGCTGCAGATCGAGATCGAAGATCCCGAGGACGAGTAGACGCTCCCTCCGCGTCAGCCGTGACCGGACTGGCTGCCCGGAAACGGCGCCTCCGGTCAGCGGTGACGCGGCGACCTCGAAATTTCGGGGATTTCGGGCCTTTTGTGGCCGGCACGGGTCGTGAAGTACATGTCCCCGTCAGCAAGTCGCAACGGCCGCTCGGCCCAACGAAAAGGAGGACCCATTCGTGCGTACACACAACTTCTCGCCGCGGTAATCTACGGACCGTGCGCTCCCTGATCATCGTCCTCTGCGCTGCCGCCCTCACGGGGTGCTACGACTGGACCGTCGGACCGGCGGCCGGCTCGGATGCTGGACCCCAGGTCGACGGTGGCACGGGCGGGACGTTCCCACCGTCGGGCCTCCCGGCCTGTGCGCCATCATCGAACACCAACTCGTGTGACTGCGCCTCCGGGACGTGCACCGGAAGCTTCTTGACCGGCGCCGTCACGATCTACTGCCGCTCCGGCGCTACCTGCGAGACCCAGTGCGTCGGCGGCAACTGCAAGGTGAACTGCGAGAGCGGTGCCACCTGCGACACATCCTGCCCGGGCGGTAACTGCGTCATCGACTGCCTGTCCGGATCCACATGCAACGGCAGCTGCCCTGGCGGCGGCTGCACCTTCATCTGCCTCCCCGGCGCCAAGTGCACCAACTCGTGCACCGGCGGCAACTGCACCACGCAGATCACGCAGTAGCGGCGCCCCTCACCCACCGTTCTCTCTCGACTCGGAAAACCGCCGACGTCGTCGGCCCCTTATTCACTTAGGAGTTCCCATGAAAGCATCCATTGGTTTCGGTTCTGTCGTCGCTCTCCTCCTCGTCGCCTGCACGGTGACCAACAACGGCCCT
>JANXLV010000058.1 GCA_025355005.1 Myxococcales bacterium
TCCCCGAGGACCGCGCGGCCATCAACACCATCCTTGCCCTTTCGCAGAAGAGCTGGAGCGGCGCCATCAAGGACCCGAAACGGCGCGAGTACGTGTTCGTGCTGGTCGATACCGCGACCGACAGGATCATCGGCACGTCGATGATCATCGCCCAGCTCGGTCGCCGAGATGCACCCTACATCTATCTCGACGTCATCGACGAAGAGCGTTACTCGCACACGCTCGACAAGCACTTCAAGCACACCATCTTGAAGATCGGCTACTCCTACAACGGGCCCACGGAGATCGGCGGCCTCGTGCTCGCGCCGGAGTATCGCCTCGTTCCGGAGCGCCTCGGAACGCTCATCTCGTACGTGCGCTTCCTCTACATCAAGATGCACCGCGAGCTGTTCCGCGACGAGGTGCTCGCGGAGCTCCTTCCGCCGCTCGAGAAGGACGGTACGTCGCACCTGTGGGACGCGCTCGGCCGCAACTTCACGGACATGACGTACGCAGAGGCGGACCGGCTCTCGAAGCAGAACAAGGAGTTCATCCGCGGCCTCTTCCCGGAGGGCACCATCTACGCGTCGCTCTTGCCGAAGCAGGCGCAGGACGTGATCGGCAAGGTCGGTGCGCAGACGCGCGGAGTCGAGAAGATGCTTCGCCGCATCGGCTTCCGTTACGCAGAGCGCGTGGATCCGTTCGACGGTGGCCCGCACTTCACCGCCCCGACGGACGAGGTGTCGCTGGTGCAGCGCACGCGCAAGATCAACGTGGAGAAGCTGCTCCCGAACGATCACCCGAAGGCACGCGCGGTCGTCGCCGTGAGCAGCGCAGAGGCGCCGTTCTTTCGCGCGGTGCTCGCGCCGTGGAAAGAGGCCGGCGAGGACGGCGGCGCGATCGGCGAGGACGTCGCGAAGCACCTCGGCCTCGACGTGGGAAGCCAAGCGTGGGTGCTCCCGCTCGAGTGACGGCCCGCGGGGCGGCTGGTGCGAACGACGCGAACGACGCGCCCGACGCGGAGGTGGAGATCCGCACGGCGGACGGCGCATGTCTGCGCGCGCACGCATGGACGCCGGAGCATCGCGCGAAGAGCCGCGGCGCCCTCGTCCTGGCGCACGCGATGTTCGCGCACAAGAGTGAGTTCGCGCGCGCGGGCTTCGCGGCCTACTTCGCGCAGCGCGGGTTCGACGTGTGCTCGTTCGACTTCCGCGGCCACGGCGACAGCGCCGTGCAAGGTGAGCCCGACGCGTCGTACGACGACCTCGTGAACGGCGATCTGCCGGAGGTGGTGCGCGCGGTGCGCCTTCGCACGGAGGGCCCCGTGATCGTCGTCGGTCATTCGCTCGGTGGGCACGTGGCGGCGGCGGCATCTGGCCTTGGCCTCCTGGACGCGGACGCGCTCGTGCTCGTCGGCGGGAACATGTGGCTGCGTCGCTTCGAGCCGAGCATCGCGCGCTGGCAGGCGAAGGTGCTCACCGCGCACGCCACGCTCTCGATCACGCGGATGGCCGGTCACATGCCGGCGCGGCGTCTGCGCATCGGCAGCGACGACGCTGGCGCACCGCTGATCTCCGCCGTCTTTCGCCCCGTCACGAGCGGCGCGTGGTGCAGCGACGACAGTCGTGTCGACTACGCGGAGGCTCTCACGCGCGTCAAAGTGCCGGTGCTCGCGGTCGTCAGTGATGGCGACGCGCTGATGTGTCATCCAGACTGCGGAGCTCGCTTCGCGCGCGCGACGGCCGGGCCACACGAGGTCTTTCGAATCGCGCGCGGAGACGACGGCGGTCCCGCCCCCGACCACATGGGTATGGTTACGAGGTCCGGGTCAAGCTCCGCATGGCGCGCCATCGAACGATTTTCGGATGACGTCGCCACGCACCTTGTCCGGTGACGAACGCGGAAATCATAGATAGCGTTTTGGTCGCCGATGAAAAGCACGGTCGACCAACTCAGGCGCGGCGCGCGTGTGCACTCGCTCATGTTCGCCTCGTACGTGGCGAAGAACTCCGACCGTCCGTATGACGTCGCGTGGGAGGGGCTCGTCTACCGTCGCGCAGACAAGAACGGCGCGTCAGGCGCGATCGTCTTCGGTCGCGCGGGCGCCATCGGGGTGTTCTTCGACCCGCGCATCGCAGAAAAGGCCACGAAGAAGCAGGCGGACATCACGGCCATGCTGAAGGGCGCGCCCCCGGCGATCCTCCAGGTCGCAAAGCGCGAGGCCCTTCCGCTCATGTCGCTCGACACGGACGTCCCGCGCCTGACCGCGGCGTTCTGGAGTGACACGCAAGGAGGCATCGCGTCCGCAAAGTCACTCGCGAAGTGTCTCGAGGACGGCGGGCATCTCGTGGAGCCAGAGCTCGACAAGGTGGAGAAGTGCGTGGCGAACCTGGGCGAACGCTACGGCTTCGACGAAGCGCGCGCGAAGGTCGTGCTCGACGTGTTCGCAAGCAAGGCCGCGATGGCGCAGCCTGCCGCCGCGAAGGTGGTGCTCCCGAACAAGTCGCGAGAGGCGCTGGGCCTCGTACCGAACACGGTCATCAGAGAGCTCCTCGCAGGAGCGGGGATCGAGCTCGAGTAGACCGCCTCGAGTAGACCGCCTTGAGTGAGCTGGCCGCGGTCAGCAGGTGGCCAGCCAGCGGTCGACCAGAAGGCCCGACCGGAGGCGTTGGATCGTGGAAATTCGCCGCGGAGTGGGGCGGAAATGTGCTGGCACGGTTGTCGCGAGAGGAGGCTCCGAAAGGTTTGGTCCCCTCATGTCGATGCAAAGTACACGCGCTGTCGATGCTCTCACGCAAGCTCAACGGGAGCGCGTTCTGAGGTTCGCCGTCTCCTCCGCATGGGCGGATCTCTCGCTGGACGACCGTGAGGTCGCGGTGCTCTTCGAGATCGCGGACGAGCTTCAGCTCTTGCCTGCAGGTCGTGCGCGTTTCCTCTCGTCACTCGGAGGGCCGCCGTTGCCAGAGGACGTGGACCCCGCACGCGTGGGCGAGCAGGAACGTGCGCTGTGTCTGTCCGTGACGTCCCGCGTGATCGCGGCGGATGGACGCAAGTCGGAAGAGGAGGAGGCATTTCTTGCGCTCTTGACCGAGCTTCTTGGCCCTGAAAACCGAGGGTTCCAGGATGGCTTCACCAAATCGTCACGCTAGCTTCACGCTGTCCACGCCGGGCTGCGGCACCTTGCGCGCCATGGCCGCAGCGGCGAGCTTTCAGCGAGGTGAGTCAGACGTGCTCCGCACGCGGGAGCTCACCGTTGCCTATGGCGAGAAGGTCGCCGTCAAGGATGTCTCGCTCGACATTCACGACCGTGAGGTGATCGCGCTGATCGGCCCCAGCGGCTGCGGCAAGAGCACGTTCCTGCGCACGTTGAACCGGATGAACGACACGGTGGATGGCGTGCGCGTCACGGGCACCGTGGAGCTCCTGGGCCATGACATCTACGCCAAGGACGTTGATCCCGTGCTGGTGAGGCGGCACGTGGGCATGGTCTTCCAGCGGCCGAATCCGCTCGCGAAGAGCATCTTCGACAATGTGGCGTACGGCCTGCGTGTGGCGGGAATGCGAGACAAGAAGGTGCTCGCCCAGCGGGTGGAGGACGCGCTCACGAGCGCGGCCCTGTTCGCGGAGGTCAAAGACCGTCTCCATGAGTCCGCGCTCAGCCTGTCGGGCGGGCAGCAACAACGCCTCTGCGTGGCGCGCGCGCTCGCGTGCGAGCCGAGCGTGCTCCTCATGGATGAGCCAGCCAGCGCGCTGGATCCCATCTCCACGGAGAAAATGGAGGAGCTCGTGGTGGGGCTGGCGAAGCGCCTGTGCATCGTGATCGTCACGCACAGCATGAACCAGGCGCTGCGGGTCGCGAGTCGCACCGCATTCTTCTACCTGGGTGAGCTCGTGGAGGTCGGCCCCACGAAGGAGCTCTTCGAGTCACCGCAACAGGAACGAACGACGAGCTACGTGACAGGGAGGTTTGGATGAAACTAGCTGCATTATGCATGTTTTTGCTCGCGGTCGTTGGCTGCACCCGCACGGACGGCGGGCAGGGGGGGCCTTCTGGGTCCACGTCCGCCACGTCGCTCATGACGGAGAAGACGTCGCTGCAGGTGAAGGGCTCCGACACGATGGTCATCCTTGGCCAGCGCTGGGCAGAGAGCTTCATGAAGGAGAACCCCGCCGTCTCCGTGCAGGTCACGGGCGGCGGCTCGGGCACTGGCATCGCGGCGCTCATCAACGGCACCACGGACATCTGCCAGGCCAGCCGCCCGATGAAGGACAAGGAGAAGGAGGACCTCAAGGCCAAGCGCGGTCAGTCCGCAGTGGAGATCAAGGTCGCGCTGGATGCGCTCGCCATCTACGTGAACGAGAAGAACCCCATGACGGAGATCGCGCTGCCCGACCTCGGCAAGATGTTCCGGGGGGAGCTCACGCAGTGGAAAGACGTCGGCGGTCCCGCGACGAAGGTCGTCCTGTACGGGCGCGAGAACAGCTCGGGCACATACAGCTTCTTCAAGGAGCACGTGCTGGGAAACAAGGACTTTGCCTCCTCCACGCAGGCGCTCGCCGGCACGTCCGCCGTGGTCGCTGCCGTGAAGGGTGACGGGAACGGCATCGGCTACGGGGGGATCGCGTTCTCGGAGGGCATCCACGTTTTGAACGTGAAGAAGGACGCGTCGTCACCTGCGGTGAAGCCGTCGCTCGAGAGCGCGCAGAGCGGCACATATCCCCTCTCTCGCTTTCTCTACTTCTACACGGCCGGTGAGCCCGCGGGCGCGTCCAAGCGCTTCGTCGAGTGGGTGAAGAGCGACGCGGGGCAGAAGGTGATCGAGAACGTCGGATACTACCCGCTCGCCAGGAACTGACCATGCAGCAGTCCAGCGCCAACCTCCTCAGGACTGCGCCGAAGACGGGCAAGAGCCCGTTCGCGGCAGTCACGAGACCGCTGGAGGCCATCGCGGAGGGGGTCGTGATGGTGACGGCGCTTCTGTCGATCCTGGCGCTGCTCCTCATCGTCGTGTTTCGTCATGAAAGAGGCGCTGCTCGGCAGCGAGGCGCTCTCGGTCTCCGACATGCTGTCGATCGATTCGAAGAAGGCGGCGTGGCAGCCCGTGAGTGAGGTGCCTCGCTACAGCGTCTGGCCGCTCCTGCTCGGCACGCTCAAGGTCACGCTGGTGTCGATGCTGGTGGCTGTTCCGGTCAGCCTCGGCGCCGCCGTGTACACCGCGGAGCTTGCGCCTCGTCGCGTGCGCGAGGTGATCAAGCCCGCTGTGGAGCTCCTGTCCGGTCTTCCGTCGGTCGTCGTTGGGTTCTTCGCGCTGGTCGTGCTCGCCACGTGGACGCAGTCGCTGCTCGGCGCGGAGCATCGCCTCAATGCGGTGGTGGCAGGCCTGGGCCTCGCGTTCTGCGTGTGCCCCGTGATCTTCACGCTCGCGGAGGACGCGCTGCGCGCCGTGCCGCGAAGCTATGTGGACGCGAGCCTTGCGCTCGGCGCGAGCCGAACGACCGGGATCTTCCGCGTGCTCCTTCCTGCTGCGGCCCCCGGCCTGCTCTCGGCGGTCATGCTCGGCTTCGGGCGCGCCATCGGTGAGACCATGATCGTGGTCCTTGCGTCCGGCAACGCCGCGATCCTGGACGCCCGGTTCGATCACTCCGCGCGCACCGTCACGGCGACCATCGCGCAGGAGCTCGGTGAGGTGGTGGTGGGTAGCACGCACTACCGCATGCTCTTCGTCCTTGGTCTGGCGCTCTTCTTCTCCACCCTCGGCATCAACATCCTCGCGCAGCGCGCCTCTGCACGGATGCGCAAGAAGCTGGGCGGTGGGGCGTGAATTCCCCCGCGGTTCGTGGGGTTCGTTCGTTCGCGTCGCGTCCCATCGACCGCGCTCCGGGCCTCATCACGACCGCGCTCACTGGCGCCTGCGCGTTCCTCCTGATCCTGATGTTCGGCGTGGTTCTGGTGGACGTGCTGCGGCACGGGCTGTCGGTGCTCTCGTGGGAATTTCTGTCCCAGCCGCCGCGCGAGGGCATGACCAAGGGCGGAATCCTGCCTGCCATCGTGGGCACCACGCTGCTCACGCTGCTCATGACCGTGATGACCGTCCCCGCGGGCGTCCTCACTGCGATCTACTTGTGCGAGTACTCGCCGAGGGACTCGCGGCTCGCGTACGTCGTGCGGCTCTGCGTCAAGAACCTCGCGGGCGTGCCTTCGATCGTCTACGGCCTCTTCGGCGTGGGCTTCTTCGTGTCCGCGCTGGGAAGCGGGCTCGACGGCGCGCTGTTCGGTGGCCACACGACGTACGGCAAGGGCTGCCTCGTCTGGGCGTCCGGCACGCTCGCGATTCTCACCCTCCCGGTGGTGGTCGTCGCGACCGAGGAGGCGCTGCTCGCGGTGCCCAGGGAGATGAGGGACGCGAGCCTCGCGCTCGGCGCCACCAAGCTGCAGACCATCGTGCGCGTGGTGCTCCCGCGCGCGCTGCCTGGAATCCTCACCGGCGCGATTCTCGCCATCGGGCGCGGAGCTGGAGAGGTCGCGCCCATCTTGTTCACTGGGGCGGCGTACTACCTGCCCGAGCTGCCCACGCACATGAACGATCCGTTCATGAATCTCGGGTACCACGTGTACGTGCTCGCGACGCAGTCACCCAACATGGACCAGACCCGGCCGTTGCTGTACGGAACGGTGCTTGTTTTGCTGGTGATTTCGTTCGCGATGGATCTCACCGCGTTCGTCGTGAGATCGAGGATGAGGGCGAAGGCCTAGGTGCGTAGATGCGTAGATGCGTAGGTCGTGATGCGCCCCTAGCGCCGCTTCGCCGAGGTCTCTGTCGATGCCGCCAGAAATGCCGACACACTCGCCGCGTCGATCCGGGCGTGGAGACGCTCCTTCAGCAGGCGTTCCCTCTGGCGCAAGGCGTCCTCGCCGCCGAGTCGCGTGAGGTCTTCGCGAAATAGCTGCTCGCTCGCGAGGCCCTCGAGTATCGATGCGGCGAAATCGACGCCTCGCTCCGTGTCGATTCCGAACGTGAGATGCACGGACGGAGACGTCACGGCCTCGGCGTGATGCACCTCGCCGCGCGGCAGATAGAGCACGTCGCCGGCGCTCACGAGGCCGTCCCACTGCGGCGGCCCGAAGTCCACGCCGTCGGGGCTGCGCGTGATGGGTGAAGGCGTGGGCGTCCCGTGCGAGAACCACCGCTTCGCGCCGTGCACCTGCAACACGAGCACGTCGTGGTCGTCGTAGTGCGGAGCAAGCGCGCCGCCATCTCCGTGGGTGACATACGCGTTCGCCCAGACGCTGTGGCCGAGCCGCTGCGCAAGCGCCGCGGACAGCCGCGCGATGTCTGGCGCGTCCTCGTCGATACCGGCGATCACCAAGCTCACGCCTTCCGCGATCAATGCATCGAGCGCGTCCTTGCGCATCCGGCCAGCCGCGGTACGAAACACGTCCGCGGGCACGACGTCCCCGCCGCGCAGCACCGACAGCCGCGTCGCGGGCAGCTGCTCGGATGCCAGCAGTCGCTCGAGCATCCACATTGGAAGCAAAGACTCCGCGCGCCGAGCGTCATCAGCCGCGAAGAGCATCCGCTCCTTGCGAACGAACGCGTCGACGAACACGGCGTCGTCGCGAAGCAGGGATGTGAGATCGGTGAGCATACAAGTCGAAGTCGAAGTCGAGGTCGAGGTCGAGGTCGAAGTCGAGGTCGAGGTCGAAGTCTAGGTCGCGGTCGAGGTCGCGGTCGAGGTCGGCTTTCCGTGGTAGGGTCTGCACCGAGAAATAGCTGATCATGGACCGCAAAACCGCTCGCGAAATACTGGAATCCCTCGGCAAGCTAGACAAGGACGTCGTGGCCATCAAGGTCGGCGATCGAACCGTCGATCTCTTCACGCCCCTCACTGCGGCGGAGGTCGAGCTCGTCGGGACCACACCCACTGTGGTTCGCGCCTCGGATCCAGACGGCCTCGCGGTCATCCGGCACTCGACCGCGCACGTGATGGCGGATGCGGTGCAGCGGCTATTCCCCGGCACCAAGGTCACCATCGGGCCCTCGATCGAGGACGGCTTCTACTACGACTTCGACAAGCCCGACGGCGCCTTCACCGAGGACGATCTCAAGAAGATCGAGAAGGAGATGTTCGGCGTCATCAATCGCAACACTCCGTTCCGTCGCGAGGTCATCTCACGCGAAGGCGCGATCGAGATGTTCGAGAAGATGGGCGAGCGCTTCAAGGTGGAGATCATCAAGAGCATCCCCGACGGCGAAGAGGTCAGCCTCTACCGCCACGGCGAACCGAACAAGGGCGAATGGGTCGACGTCTGTGAGGGACCGCACGTCCCGCGCACCGGCATGCTCGCGGCTATCAAGCTCACGCATGTCGCTGGTGCATACTGGCGTGGCAACGAAGCGAACCCGATGCTCCAGCGCATCTATGGCACCGCGTTCGCTTCCAAGGAAGCGCTCGCGGAGCACCTCAAGATGGTCGAGGACGCGAAGGCGCGCGACCACCGAAAGCTGATCAAGGAGCTCGAGCTCGTACACTTCGATCCGCTCGCGCCCGCGATGCCGTTCTTCTTGCCGAAGGGCGCATATGTGTACAATGCACTCATCGCGTACATGCGCGAGCTGTACGAGCGGTACAACTACGAAGAGGTGATCACGCCGCAGATCTTCGACCCGAAGCTGTTCCGCACGTCGGGCCACCTGGGCCACTACAACGACAACATGTACCGCGCGTGGACCGAGGACCAGTTCGAGGAAGAGGTCGGCAAGGACGGCGTTACGAAGAGCGTTCTGCCGGCGGAGCTCGTGAAGCAGCTGCAGGCGGAGAGCTTCGCGCAGAAGCCCATGAACTGCCCGAGCCACTGCGTGATCTTCGGGTCGCGCAAGCGCAGCTACCGGGAGCTACCGTGGCGCATGGCGGATTTCGGCCGCTTGCACCGCTACGAGCGTGGCGGCGTGGTTCACGGCCTGGCGCGTGTGCGCAGCTTCTGCCAGGACGACGCGCACATCTTCTGCGAGAAGAAGCAGGCCCCCGAGGAGATCGCGACCTTCGTCAAGCTCCTCTATGAGGTGTATAATACATTCAAGTTCGGCGACATCTCCGTGAAGCTCTCGCTCCGCCCGGAGAAGCGCCTCGGTTTGGACGCCGACTGGGACATGGCTGAGGGCGCGCTGCGCGACGGTCTCACTGCCGCAGGCCTTGGCTATGACGACATGCCCGGCGAGGGCGCGTTCTACGGACCCAAGCTGGAGTTCCACGTGAAGGACGCGCTGAAGCGCAGCTGGCAGCTCGGCACCATCCAGTACGATCCGAACCTGCCCGAGAGCTTCGACCTGGCGTACACCGGCGACGACGGCAAGGATCACCGCCCCGTGATGTTGCACCGCGCCGTGCTCGGCTCGCTGGAGCGATTCTTCGCGGTCTACGTGGAGCACTGCGCCGGCAAGTTCCCGGTGTGGCTCGCACCCAAGCAGGTCACGGTCATCACCGTGATGGACACGGCGAACGAGTACGCGCACACGGTCATCAAGGAGCTCCGCGACAACGGCCTCCGCGTGGACGACGATCTCTCCAAGGACAAGCTCAACGCGAAGATCCGCAATGCGCAGCTCTCACGCGTTCCGTACATGCTCGTCCTGGGTCAGCGCGACGTCGAGGCAAAGACCGTGAGCGTGCGCCTGCGCGAAGGCGGCGCAGACCTCGGCGCCATGCCGGTCGCGCAGTTCATCGAACGTATCCGCGGCGAAGTGCGCGCCCGCGCGTAGCGCCGTTGCCGGAGAACGTGCCGCTCGCGTTCTCACCGCTATCGCGTTGCTGACGGTCGGGTACGCCGCGCGTCAGCAATCGCACGCCGCGCACGAACAACCTTGAATTTTCGATGTTCGTGCGCGGCACACCGCTTGCGTGGCGCGCGACATGACCTTGCCTTCCGCTCCCCGCGCTTGCGCCATGGCGACCTGCGCGCTCGCCCTCTTGATGGGCTGCAGCTCGTCCCAGACCACGGGGGCCGCGGTCGCCGACGCGGGAGCGGACCCGGCCGACGCTGGCGACACCGCCGATGCGGGGCCGGACCACGGCAAGCCGAGCACGAGCTACCCCGCGCCGCATGCGGCTGTCCCCAAGACCATGAGCCTCGGTGGCGATGTCCTTGCTGCGCCGAAGCTCGTCACCATCACGTTCGCTTCCGACGCCCGCGCCGCTGACCTGGAGTCGTTCGCTACCGCGCTCGCCGCGAGCGACACACTCCGCGCAGCGACGACCGAGTATGGCGTGGGCGCTGCGACTGCCTCCACGCCGATCCATCTCGCGGACGCCGCGCCGACCTCGACGACGGACGGCGACATCCAGAAGCTCGTCACGGCGAGCCTGAGCGGCGCCACGCCCGCATGGGGGGCACCGGACAAGAGTGCAATATACACATTGTTCTATCCGCCCACGACCAGGATCACGGCGCCCAACGGCGTGAGCTGCGCCATCGGCGGCTTCAACGGCTACCACTCGGAGGTCGCGCTCGCGGACGGCACACCGATCGTCTACGCGGTGATCGCCGGCTGCGATACGTTCGCCACGAGCCCGTTCGCAGGGCCGAAGGGCACGGACGAGGTGACCAGCGTGGCGTCGCACGAGTGGGTGGAGGCGATGACCGATCCGCACATCAATTCGGCGCCCGCGTTCGCGCAGCCCGACGCACTGGACACGGGCTGGCTCGTGGTACCGGGCGGTGAGGTCGGTGACATGTGCGGCTTCAACCCAAACCCATCCTTCGTGCCGAGCGGCTTCACGCATCCGGTCCAGCGCATGTGGTCGAACAAGGAGGCCGCGCTCGGACATGATCCGTGCGTTCCTCACGTGTCGAAGCTGCCGTACTTCAACAGCGCGCCCGTGCTCACCGACAAGGTCAAATGGACCTACTTCGGCACGCCGGTGCAGTCGACCGGCGTCTTGATCCCGGTTGGCCAGACGAAGACGATCGAGCTCGATCTCTTCAGCCTCGGCGACACGGGCGCGCCGTGGAAGATCGAGGTGCTGGAGCCGCTCACCTGGGTGAGGCAGAAGCCCGAGCTCGTCATGACCCTGGATCGCCAGAGCGGCCAGAACGGCGAGAAGGTCTACCTGACCATCAAGGTGCTCGCGAAGGACAAGAACTTCGGAGCGGAGTTCTTCGCCGTCGTGTCGACGCTCGGCGACCAGTCGAACATCTGGTACGGCACAGTGGGCAACCAGTAGGACTGGCGCTGACGAAGCCCTCGCGGCGTGCGACACTTCATTCGTGAGGTGGATGCATCGGCTCCGTGGCGCGTGCGTGTTCGCGGCCTGCGCGACCGCGACGGCGTGCGGCTCCGACACCGCATCTCCATCGCCCGCAGGCGCGCAGCTCGGGTGGCTTCTCGACACGATCAACAGCGGTGACGCCGCGACCGAGCCCATCAGCGAGCACTTCACGGACGCCTACCTCGCAACGCACCCCGCGAAGGCCCTCGCCGACGCGCTCCTGAAGGTCCACGACAGGCAAGCGCCGCTCGCGCTCATGGGTGACGATCTCCCCGCGAAGCCGGGCCAGCTGCTGGTGCGCGCGCAGGACTCGAAGTCGCGCTGGATGCGCATCGGCCTCACCACGGAGGACGCTCCGCCGCATCGCATGAGCGCGCTGTCGATCGCGCCCAATGGGGATCTGGACCCCACGCTGCAAGCGTGGCCGGATGTGCTCAACGCACTCTCCACGCTCACCCCAAACATTGGCTTCATCGCCGCCACGCTGCGTCCCGACGGCTGCAGCTCCTTGCAAGAGCTCGGCTCCACGCGCGAGCTCGCCATCGGCTCCAACCTGAAGCTCTACATCCTGACGGCGCTCGGCACGGAGGTCGCGGCAGGCAGGCGCGCGTGGACCGACACGGTGGCGATCCGCGACGACTGGAAGAGCCTGTCGCCGCTCGAGTTCGAGGCCGCAGGCACGGTGCACACGCTCCAGGATCTGGCCGAGCGCATGGTCTCCGCGAGCGACAACAGCGCCGCCGATCACCTTCTCTACACGCTGGGTCGGGCTACGGTGGAGAAGGCCGTGACGGACTCGGGGCACGCCGCTCCGTCGAAGATGCTGCCGTTTCTTTCCACGTGGGAGGCATTCTGGCTCGTGCTCCTGGCGACGCCCGCGCAGCAGCAAGCGTATGTCACGGCGGATGTCGCGGCGCGCCGCGCGATCCTCGACATGGTGCCGCACGCCGCGACCGATCGCGACGCCGCGAACGCAGCGCTGCTCTCCTTCACCGCACCGCGCCTGCTCGACACGGTGGGCTGGTTCGCGTCGGCGAAGGATCTCTGCGCCGTGACCGCGCGCTTGATGCGCACCGGCGAGGGCTTCGACATCCTGCTCGAGAGCCACGGCCTTCCGGACCTCCGCAACGACTACGTGGGCCTCGGCTACAAGGCCGGCAGCGAACCCGGCGTGCTCTCCGTGAGCTACGCCATCGCCCGCGCACCCGACGGCGCATGGTTCTTCATCGGCATGATCCTGAACGACGGCAACGACGCCTTCGATCGCGAGCACGCGTTCTACCTGCTCGGCGCCGCCCGCGGCCGCCTTCGCTTCCCACCCTGAGCGGCTTCGCAAAGCGTGAGACCTGCCATGTACGGCATCACGGGCGCGTCGCGAGCGTGTACACGTAGCGCGCTGCTGGCGTCGTCGTGGCCTGGCTCTGCGACCAGTTGGCGTTCACGTCCAGTGTCCACGTGTCTCCGAGGATGGTCGGCGGGTTGACTCCGTCGCCTCCGAACATCAGGAGCTGCGCACCGATCGTCGCCATCCCGTGGTGCCAGCGGCCTTGCGGTCCGCTCACGGCTAGCTTCTTCCATTCCGTGCCGTCGTACGTCCAGGTGTCGGCGAACGTGTTGTTCGCGTCGATCTCACCACCGAAGAAGACAATCTGGTTTCCGATGGTCGCCATTGCAGGCGCGTAGAGCGCGTCGTGCGCTGTCGCCGAAGCCGGGTTTGGCTTGAGCTTCTTCTCTACCCAGCTCGCGCCGTCGTACTCCCAGGTAGAGTCGGAGACGAGCCCGCCGAAGAGGACGACCTTGTTTCCGAGCGTCGCCATCGCCATGCTGTCGCCCTGATTCGGGCCCGTGACCATCTTCTGCGACCAGCTCGTGCCGTCGTACTCCCATGTGTCGGCGAGGTTCAGACCACCGAACATCACGACGCGATCGCCGAGGGTCGCCATCACGTGGCGTGAGCGTGCGCTCGGTCCGGGGATCTTCTTTTCGGTCCAGCTCGCGCCGTCGTACTCCCATGTGTCGCCAAGGGGCTGTGGGCCCTCGCCGCCGAAGAGCACTATCTTCTTACCGAGCGCGGCCATCGCGTGTGAGGCGCGCTTCGGCGGCGAGCTCTGTGTCGTGACCTTCCGCCACCCCGCGTTCCATTCCCACGTGTCGTCGAGGTACGAAAAACCATCGCCCCCGAACATCACCACGGCTGGCCCTTTTGGAGGGACCGTCGGGACAGGCACCGCGCCGTCCACAGAGCCGATCGCTGCCGCGCCGTCGCCCGCGATCCCTCCGTCACTTGCGGACGTATCATCGGACCTCGTGGAGCCGCCGCACGCCGAACCGATCACACCAATCGTTCCGGCGGCGACGATCACCAAGCCCATCCCGAACCTCTGCGCCGCGCTCATGCGGGTGACAATAGCAAAGGAAGCGTCGGCGTCGAAGTGCGTCCGGTCAGCGGGCCAGCTTGGTCGTGATGTTGCCCACGCTCATCTCGTCGGTGAGCGGGTCGCCCGGGTTCTGGTCCTGCGCGTTCGCGAACGGGATGAACGGACCAAGGCCCTTCACGGCGACGGCCCAGACGAGGACGCCGACGGCCACACCCGCGCCGATGTACGCGCCGACGCCGACGCGCGTGCCGACCCAGTACTGATCCCACTTGATGCTGTTGTTGTTGTTCGGCAGCTGGTTCGGCACCACGACCGGATCGATTCCCTTGTCCGCCTTCGGATCGACGGGCTCCGCCTTGGCGTCGTTCGCAGCTGCGTTGTTGTCGCCGCCGTTCGCGCCCGTGTTGCCGCCGGTGTCACCGGTGTTCCTCGTGCCGATGCCGCTCACATTCGAGAACTCGGGATCCTGCTTCAGGCGCGTCGCGAGCTCGTTGCTCTCGAACACGGAGACGATCGTGCGCTTCATGACCTTGAGGGCCTTGTTGACGCGCGCCGGATCGCCGCACTGCAGCTCCGTCGCGAAGATGGGCAGGTACCTCGGCGTGCGGCGGTTGATTTCGGCGATCACGTAGTCCACGATCCTCGCGAACTGCGCTTCGGTCGGCATCCACACCTGGTCCATGGCCTTGCCAAGCTGCTCGAGCTCCAGCTCCGTCGGCGGGCGCCCCGGCTGCTTCGGCGCGGGGAACGGATCACCGGGCTGCGCTGCCATGTCGGCCACGTAGCTCTGGAGCATCTGCGCAGGGACCGCGTGGGCCTTGAGCGCCTGCTTCGTGTTCTCGAGGCGATCCTTCACGGTCATGGGCTGGCCGAATTTTTCGGCGGCGGGACCGACGCCCATCATGCCCTGCGTGAGCTCTTCGCCGGTGTACTGGCGAGGCTGTTCGCTGGAGCTGCATCCGCCGAGGGCGGCACTGGTGATGAGGAGAGCGATGGCGAAGACCTTGGTGATGTGTCGTTTCATTTGATGCCTCCGAGCATGGTCGAGGCGAACCTCGCACCAAGCTCTGTAAAGTGGGCGAGACGCGCACGAATGCGAGCCGCGCGGTTGGATAAGAAGACGTTCTCCGTCGGGCGCAGATAAAGGATGAGCGCAGCGCTCATCGCAAAGCCAAAACTCACGAGTCCCTGAAGCAAGGCAATTCCGATGTGGAGCGAGAGCCCCAGCACCAGCAAGTATTTCCAGTGTTTCTTCGCGGCGAAGAGGCCGCACATGAGCGCGAACTCCGCCAGCACGACTCCCCACGTCATGATCGCGACGGTCTGGTGCGTGAGGATGGGCATGATCACGGGGCGCGCCCACGCGGCGACGCCGTAGAGCGGGTGGCTGAGCCAGTAGTACATGGCGGTGCCGTTGCTCCACTCGGGCGTCGCGTACTTGCCCGCGGCAGCGTGGAAGTAGATGCCCGCGACCTGCATGCGGCAGAGGGTGATGCTGGTCTGCGCGAGGAAGCGCTTCGCGGGGAGCCACTTGTCGTTCTTGTCTTCCCTCCACTCGTCCCAGTGCCACTTGCGGTTGTCCGTGAGCGTGACGGGCAAGAGCAGCAGCGTGAGCACGGCGGTGACCTGATCGCCGCCGTCGAGCGAGGACGCGCCGAGCTGAAAGCTGAGCGCCACGAACCAGTGAATGATGCCCGTGATGCGCGGGCGCCATCCGGTGGCGACGAGCGCGAGGAGGACGATGCACACGAAGCGCGCGATCTCGAGGCGCGACTTCGGGAACATGCAGAATAGGCCTGCCTGAAGGCTGCCCGTGCACACCGGCGGCTCCGGCATTCCGGCGATGCGCGGGAAGAGCGCGGGAACGTCGTTGGTGAGCAGCGTGAGCATGGTGCCGGTGGCAAGGAGCGTCCGCGCCAGACCGTAGACGTTCGTCCACGGCTTCGACTCCGAGCTCCAGCGATGCACGAGGGCTCCGACCGCGGTCAGCATGAGACCTCCACGATCACGACCTTCGACTTCATCGTCGGCGGCTTCGGAGAGCTGGCCCATGCCCACGGGATGCGCGGCGTGACGACCACGCCCATCGTTCCGCAAAAGACCGGGCGCGTCGCGTTGCTGTGGAAGAGCAGCTTGGGCTTTCGGCTCGTGAGGCACGACTCTGCGTCGGCGTCGCAGTCCTCGTAGGCCTCGGAAGGGATGCTCGTGAGGATGAGACCCGACTCGATGCCCTCGTTGCGACCCGCGCGGCTCAGACCGAACAGGTTGTGGCTCGATGCGTTCTCACCGCTGTCGGCGCGTGTCCAGTGACCGGCGCCGTCCTTCCTGTAGAGGAAGGAGATGTCCTCGCGTGCGTTGCGCGTGAAGAACTTCCAGCCCTCGGGCAGATACGACACCGTGCCGAGCTGCTTCTCGCCGGGCAGTCGCACGGGGTTGCTCGCGTCCATCGAACCATGCACGGCGTACACGATCGCGATCGCGAGGAACCCCCACCAAACGAGTGCGAGCGCTCCCAGGCGCCGCTTGCTCGTGACCTCGTTCCCTACGTTAGTGCTCATGCACCCATACCGAGCAACCGTCATGCCGTTGCAAATCGAGGCGCACGTTCCACCGCAGCAGTGATCTTTTTGTTCCCGCTGCACAAGGACGCGCGAAACGGAAAAAAGGCTCCAATGGACGCTTGCATCGTACATGGATCGCGTCGCGAATCCGGTGGGAGCCCGCATATCCGGCGATGCGCGAGAGAGACACCCATCGAAGGAAGTTCGCTGATCGCGAGCGCGTACCACGCCGAGCGCAGCTCACTTCGCGTCCGCGCCCTCCACGGCTGCCGGTGTTTTGTCGCCTTTCTAGCGTTGACCCCCGCGAAAAACCCGGTGATGATGGCGCCGCGCGTGGCACAGCCCCGCTTTTCTCTAATATTTGGAAGGTTAGTTTCTACACATGTCGATGGGCCGTCCCCGCTTCGATCCGCGTCAGCAGCAGCGCGGTTTTCAAATTCGCGTCAACCACCGCATCCGCGTCCCGGAGGTCCTCGTCATCGACTCCAACGGCGAGCGGCTGGGCGTCCTCCCGACACACGAGGCCCTCCGCAAAGCGCAGGAGCAGAGCCTCGACCTCGTGGAAGTGAACCCGAAGGCGGAGCCACCGGTCTGCAAGATCCTCGACTTCGGCAAGTACAAGTACGAGGAGAAGAAGAAGGCGGGCGAGGCGAAGCGCAAGCAGACCGTCGTCGATGTGAAGGAGATCAAGCTGCGCCCGAAGACGGACGATCACGATCTCGCGTTCAAGATCCGCGCGGCGTGTCGCTTCATCGAGGCCGGTCACAAGGTGAAGTTCACCGTCCGCTTCCGTGGTCGCGAGATCACCCACCCCGAGAAGGCGCAGGAGCAGCTCACCGAGTGCATCCACGGCACGGAGGCGATCTCCAACGTCGAAACCCGCGTCATGATGGAAGCCCGTACCATGACCGTGATGGTCGCCCCGAAGCCGGCGATCATGCAGAAGGTCGCGCAGCTCAAGGCGCAGCGCGAGAAGGAGCGTCAGCTCGCCGAGAAGGAAGGCCGCGAGCTTCCGCCGGATCCGTCCTCCGTTTCGTCCGTCGGGCTCGACGATGACGACGACGACGACGACGACGATGACGATGACGATGATGACGAGGGAGACGAGGCTGAGGGCGGTGGCGGCGCGGATGACGGCGAGAAGTCGCCGAAAGCCTGACGTCTCCAGCAGTCCTGGGCGTCTTGCTGGACGTATTCCGTTCGCAAGCCGGGGGCTCCTCGCTGCTGCGCTGACCTTCGGGGTCTTCGCAGGGGTCACGGGGGCCGTGGAGCGTCCGGCGTTCGCCGCGCTCACGTCCAGCGAGCAGGCGCAGATCCGTGACTTCTACCGCGCCGGCGCGAAGAACCAGTCGGACCGGATCCGCTCGCTCGTCGCGCGTCCCGACCTCTCCGCCGCCGAGTCCGCGGATGCCCTGCGCGACGCCGTGGGCTCGGTGCCGTTCACGCCGGAGCGCGCGGCTGTGCTGCGTGAGATCGCGTTCGCGCCCGCGGCAGAGGCCTCGCGACAGGTCCTCTTGCCCGCGATCACGCGCGCGCTGCTCACCCGCGCGGACAACGTGCTCGGGCGCCTCGCCAACGCCGAAGACGCACGCGCCACCGACGAGCTCGTCTTTCTCTACTCGTTCCTCGTGCGCGAGATCGCGGAGGCGCCCGACGCGAAGGTGACGCGCGCAGCCCGCGATGAGTGCGCGAAGGCGGTCCTGGAGCACATCGAGAAGAACCCCAAGCACCTGCGCGTGGACGGCGGCGCCACGGCGCTCGCGAGCATGCGCGGGCAGGCGAACGTCCTGTATTTCGAGATGCTCCCCGACGGTCCCACGAAGCGCCTCGACGCCGCGGACAAGCTCGGTCTGCGCGGCGCGCGCCGCCAGATGCTGCTCGAGTGGGGTTTGCTCGTTCTCGACGGCAAGGGCGCTGACGAAGCCAAGCTCGCTGCTCTTCGCTCCGTGCTCCTCAGCATGCAGGGCGCACGCACGGACATCTCGCTCATCGTGCTCGGCGACAAGGGCACGCGGGCGGTTGCTCGCGGGCGCACGCTCGGGCTCGTCTCGGACCTGGTCACCCCTCCACCCAGCTTCTGGGGCGAAGAGGTGGACGCCGGAGACGGCTCTGCGCTCACGGGTCTCATCGGCGAGCTCGCGAAGAGCGCCACTGCGCGCGCGCTACAGAACCGCGGTGAGCTGCGCACCCTCGCCGAGCGCGACGTCGCGCTGACGGACAAGGACAGGCCGTTCGGACGTCCGCTCGACGCATCGCTCGAGGCGCAGATCGGCGCTGCCGTGCAGCTGCTTTTGGTGGACGCGACGCGCGCGTTCGACTGGGCGCTTGCGCGATTCCTTTCCGCGAAGCCGGAGTCCGCCGCCATCCTCAGCGACGCGCTCGGGGTGCTCGCGGCGCTGTCGCCTCCGCAGGCCGGTCAAGAGCTCACGCTGTCACTCGGGAAGCCCGGCAGCTCGCCCATGCCGGACGTCGCGGCTGCCTCGGGCGTGCGCCTCCTGCCCAACGGCGCAGTGTCCGCGATCACGTTCAGCGGTCATGCCTGGACGTTCGAGCGTGACGAGGTCACGTTTGCGGTGCGCGGAATTCGCCGTGACGGCCAGCCCGTGAACCTGGGCATGCTGTCTTCCGCACGCCTTGCCATGACGGAGACCTCCACGTGGAGCTACGGTGGCGTCGCCTTCGCGAAGCTGCTCGGAACGCCGCGTGCGGGCATGGGACCGGGACCGCACATCAGGCTCGAGGCGCAGTCGCAGACGGACGTGATCGCCACGCCCGCGCCCGGCAACGACTTCGTCATCGAGTGCGAGCTCTCCGTGGACGGCGGCGAAGGTGGCATCGGCTTCCGCGCACGCACCCTCCGCGACACGCGCAGCAAGGCGCCCACGGAGTATCTCTTCGGGGGCCTCGTTGCGCTCGTCCCCGACGTCGACAATCCGCGCGTCGCGCTCGTCACCGCGGAAGAGCTCCGTCATCAGGCGTACATGTCTGCGCCAGCGTATGGTCCGTTCGTGGGTCCCATGCACGTGCGCATCCAGGTGAAGGGAACCAAGGTTGACGGGCGCGTCGGCAACGCGACCTTCCACGGCACGCTCCCGCACACGATGGATGCGGGGAGCATAGTTCTCTACGGCCGACGCGGCGCGAAGGTCGAAGTGCTCTCCTTCACCGTGAAGAAGCTGTAAACAGCATCGCCTCTCAAGATCCCGCACATCTCGATCGACACGAAGCGGTCGGCATGATCAAAGGGGTCCATGGGCAAATCTGGACCGGGGATGAATAGGCTCGAGGCAGAGTTTGCTGGGGTGGCATTGGGTGACGAGCGGTTAAACGCGCGAGCGATACTCATCGCATCGCGCATCGCGGCAGCTCCAGCGGCAAGCTTTCCTGAGCAGGCCGCCTCCGTTGCAGAGCGGGAAGGTTTGTATCGATTTCTGGCGAATGACGGGGTGACGCTGCAGAAGCTTCTGCAGCCCCACGTACAGCAGACGCATGAACGAATGCGCGGCCATAAGCTCGTACGGATCGCGCACGACACGACGGACTTCGCATTTTCGGGAGACCGTGAAGGCCTGGGCATGGTCATGGGCGGCGGTGCCGACAAGGGCTTCTTCGCGCATACGGCGCTGGCGATCGGGGCCGACGAGCTGCGAGAGCCGCTTGGGGTAGTCGGAATTCGATCCCACGTCTTCGCCGCAACCTCGCCGCGGCGAGGCATGTCGGTGTCCAAGCGTTCGCAGATCTGCCACAAAAAGACGCGCGACGAGAAGCTCTCGAGTCGTTGGGAGAAACTGGCGATTGATGTTTCACGTGCTCTTCCAGCTGGAGTTCGCGCGATCCACGTCATGGACCAAGAGGCTGACGACTACGCGCTCCTCGCAGCGCTACAAAAAGCGAAGCTGTCCTTCGTCGTTCGAGGAGCCGTAGATCGAGTTCTTTGGCACCACGGCCCGAGCGTGGCCGACGCTCTTTCGACGAAGCCTGCGAAGATCTTTCGATCCATTCGCGTAGGTGCGCGAAGCAAGAAGGCTGAGACGCAGAGTCATCCTGCGCGCGCCGAGCGTAAGGCGAAACTCTCCTTGCGCTGGGGCGCTGTCACGATCCGCCGTGGCGGACCGCTGGTCCAATCCGACGTCAAAGAACTTCGAGTTTTCGCGGTCCACGTCTGCGAGATGACCCCACCCACAGGCGAGCCGTCGATCGAGTGGATGCTCTTCACGACGGAAGCCGTCGAGACGCTTGCGGATGCAACGGCGATCGTCGACCACTACCGAGCGCGCTGGATCATCGAGGAATACTTCAAAGCGTTGAAGACCGGCTGCGCCTTCGAAAAACGTCAACTCACCACGCGTGACGGACTCGAGCGCGCGCTGGGTCTCTTCGCTCCGGCGGCGTGGAAGCTACTGACCTTGCGGTATCTCGGGCGTCTCACCAAGCACCGACCAGCGTCACGCATCTTTACCGACGAGCAGCTTGTGCTGTTGCGCATGATGCTCGAAAAACGAGCCGGCTCCCTTCCCGCTTCACCGACTATCCGCGATGCGATGTTTGGCATCGCGGCACTCGGTGGCCACATCCTGAACAACGGTGATCCCGGATGGATTGTTCTTGGCCGCGGCTACCGACGCTTCCTCGAAGCCGAAGAAGTATGGAGTCTCGCTCGAAGTTGCGATCAATCTTGAGA
>JANXLV010000060.1 GCA_025355005.1 Myxococcales bacterium
ACGGACACGAGCGGCCCCGTGTCGCTGGGCGGCTTCCTGTCGGTCCCCGTGCTCACCGAGCCGGGCGCCGCGCCATGGCCGGGCACGCACCTCGCGTTCACTGGCCCGCCCATGTTCGACGTGTCCGTCACGAGCATCAGCTCCGACCTCGTGGCCTGGACGATCTTCGGACCGCCGAACGGCACAGCGTTCGACCTTCCCGATCTCACCGCCGTGCCTAGCGCGGATCCGCTCGGCCTTCGTCATGGCGCGATCACGACCACCGTCTACACCGCGCGCGTCGACGCGTTCTCCTATGCGACGGCGCGCTACGGCCAGCTCTCGGCGGGCGCGTGGAACGCCTACTCGGTGGACGCGCGACCGGGAGTGTACTGAGGCGTGGCAGCCCGCTCTGGTTCGGCGAAGATCGGCGCGCTGGCGTGCCTTGCTGCGGCGTGCGTGCTGTCCTCGTGTCACTTCGATCCGGCGTATCGCGACATCGCTGAGGACCTGTCGCAGTGCACGGAAGGCGTCACCGAGTGCCGCTCCACGCTCCTCACGACGTGCGAAAGCGGGCAGATCGTGGTGACGCAGGACTGCGGCAGCCAGGGCTTCGCGTGCTCGCCCAGCCTGCTCGCATGCACGCCGTGCGCGGCGAACACGACGAAGTGCGACGGTGCCGACGTGCTCCGCTGCGACCCGCAGGGCCAGACGTACGCGAAGAGCGAGACGTGCGATGGCACGAAGGGCATCGCCTGCCGCACGGGCGCGTGCGTCCAGCTCTGTCAGGAGGCGCGGAAGAACCGCTCCAATGTCGGCTGCGAGTACTGGGGCGTGGACCTCGACAACGCAGTGACCAGCCAGGGTAACGCCGCTGCGCAGCAGTACGCGATCGTGCTCTCGAACCCGCAGCCGGATCTCTACGCGCACGTCACTGTGGAGGAGGACGACTCCCTGCCGGGTCAACCCGCGAGCGTGCGCGTCGTTGGCACGGCCACGGTCACACCGCGCAACCTCGAGGTGTTCAAGCTCGGCCCGCGCGAGGTCGACGGCTCCGCTGACGGAACGTTCAACACCGGCACGGGCACCGCGCTCACCCGTCATGCGTATCGTGTCCGCTCGGACGTGCCGATCGTGAGCTACCAGTTCAACCCGCTCGAGAACGTGAACGTGTTCTCCAACGACGCGTCACAGATGCTGCCCACGGAGGCGCTCGGCGGAAATGGCGGACGCGCGTACGTGGTCGCCGGATGGCCACAGACCATAGCCATGAGCGACGTACCCGCGCAGAATTTCGGGATCAACTTGCGCGTGTTCCTCGCGCTGGTAGGCACCAAGGAGAACACGCACGTCCGCATCCACAGTCAGGCGCGGATCATTCCGGGGCCGCCGGTGATGAACGGCCTGCCCATCGGCGGGACGCTGGACGCGGTGCTGCAGCCCTTCGAGGTGCTGAACCTGGAGACGGGCGACTTCGACGCAGATTTCACCGGCTCCACGATCGAGGCCGACGGGCCAGTCGCGGTCTACGTGGGCAGCGAGGCCTCCGACGCGCCCTTCTTCAGCTCGCTCGCGGAGCGCTATTGTTGCGCGGACCACCTGGAGCAGCAGCTCACGCCCATTCGCGCCGTGGGCAAGACGTACGTGCTTGGTCACGTGCCCAATCGCACGCGCGTCGTTGCGGCGGCCGGTGGTGCGATCTCGATCGTGCCGGAGCCGGAGTACTACCGTGTGGTGTCAGCGACAGACGCGAAGATCACCGTCACCACCACGCTGCCCGCGCCCTACGACACATTCGACCTCGAGGGCGCCGGTGCGAGCGCGACGCTTGTCTCGTTCGACAACTTCCAGCTCACGGCGACCGGACCGGTGATCGTCGCGGACGTGCAGTCCAGCCAGGAAGCAGCCGGCGTGCAGCGAGGCCTGCCGGGCGGCGATCCGAGCCTCGTCTACACGTCACCCGTCGAGCAGTGGCGCAGCGACTACGTGCTGCTCACGCCAGACAAGTATGCGTTCGACTTCCTGGTGATCAGCGCGCCGCGCGGCGCCGCAATCTATCTGGACAGCCAGAAGGTCGACTCCACCATCTGCGACGTCACCGCCGGCGACGGACTGCTCGACAAGGATCGCGGCAAGCCGTCGGACTTCGTGGTCTACCGCTGTCAGCTCTCGTTCCCGGCGATCGATCCACAGAAGAGCGCGCCGAGCAACCTGTCGCCCGGACGACAGAACGACGGCGTTCATCGCGTGCAGGCGGATTTCCCGGTGGGCGTACTGGTCTACGGCTTCGACTCGTTCGTGAGCTACGCGTACGCGGGCGGTACGGAGCTGTCGGACATCAACGTCCAGTAGTCAACGTCCAGTAGTCAACGTGGAGCAGTCAACGCGCAGTGACGCCTAGCGCGCGTGGCGCGGGTCTCACTGGCGCGCTTGGCCTGAACGGCGCGAGCGGCACGGGCGTGAGCAGCTGAACCCGCGAGCCGGGCCCGGACTGGCGAACCGCGCGCGTGCACTCTGCAAGCGTCAGGCGACGCGGCCCGAACGGCGACGCATCCGCGGCGTCCGAGTCCATCAGCAGCGTCGGTGTATCCGTGCCGTAGTCGTCGGGGTGGCCCGGCATGTCGAGCACGACGTGACCGATCTCGTGTGCGAGCGTGAGGCTGGTGGCGCGCGCACGAATGCCGGCGCGATCGATGAGGACCACATTGCGGAGGCTGGAAAAATCGCTGGATATGAAGGACTCACCGATGCGGCCGCTGCCGGAGAAGCGCGGGATGATGATGACCTCGATGGTGGAAGGGTCGCCATCGTCGAGGGCCTTCACGAGCGTGCGTTCTTCCAGCGTTCCGGCGACAGAGTCGGAGTCGGTGAAGTGGTCGAGGCCGTCGGCGAAGTCGATGTGACCCACGCGTACGGTCATTGTCGCGTCCTCGGGCGGACCAGCGAGCGCGAGGCTCGCGAGCTCACCGTTCGCGCGTCGCACGGAGACGTCGGCGCCGGGCCGCGCGCCGGGCATGGTCCTGGCGTTCGTGGAGATGGTCCCGGTGAAACCCTCCTTCTCGATGGCGCGCACGAACGCCTGCGCGGCAAGCACCGGTCCCATGCCTGCGCCGAAGGTGACTCGCACCGGCTTCTTGTCCACGAGCAGCGCCGCGGAGCCGCCGCTCGCTCCCACACCACCGGTGTCGCCGAACGCGACCAGATGGGACGGCGGCGGGTCCACCACGTGAACATCGGCACCGCCCGTGAACGTCACGCCGCACTGACCCCAGATCGCCGACGCGAGCGCGAGCTCCGTCTTCATCTCATCTGCGGCGGTCTTGTCATCGGTGCCCACGGACGGCGCGCCGCCCCTGTCGAAGCGCACCACGAATGGCCGGATCTTGGCGGTGTACGAGGGCGCGACATCCGCGATGCGTGGCGTGCCCACGCGCACGCGAAGCAGCTTTCTTCCATCGCGCTGGAGCTCCACGGCGCCGCCGACCTCGCCGCGAACGCTGCGACCAGAGACGAGCGGGTGACGGCGGTCCACGTCGTCCATGACGAGCCGCACCGGGATGGATGCGAAGCACGCGAGCTCGCTCTTGCCGCGTTCGCACGTGGAGCGCTCGAGCGGCACGTCGATCTCGTCGATACGTTGACCCTGCGCGGCGTAGCTCACGATGTGGATGCGAGGCACCGACTCCGCGCGCGGGGGCGTCTCCAGCGTCAAGCGCAGCGCATCGGGATCGTCGTAGCGCGCGCTCGCGTCGCCTTCCACGCGCTCGGGCGGTGTGCGCTCGAGCGAAAAGCGACTGCGCACGAGGTCCAGGGAGCGCATCTCCCCGTCCTTCAAGCCAGCGCCGAACACAAGCACGCGCGCAGCGTTCTGCACACCGCGCGACTCGACGACCACGTCGACGAAGCCGGGCTCGATGCCCTGGATGGCTCCCCCCGCTGGCACCACGCTGCCCCACGGGACCGGGCGTCCGTTGGCGACGATCCGCGCGCGCTCCGAGCCGGCGAACGCGAAGAGCTTCTGGCCGATCACGCGCGCCGGGAGCGGGACTGTGTCCACGCGAGCCGCTTCAGGGAGGAACGCCTGATCGGCATCGCGGGTGCCGTCACCGTCGTCGTCGTCCCTGTCCGCGACCGCGGATACGAGCAGCGCGTCGTCTGCGCTGCTACCGCGAATGGGAGCCAGCACGAACGCGAGGAGACCGGCGAACAGCGCGGGGCGAGTCCTTCTGGAAGGGAACAACCCCTTCATCGTACGACACCAGCCGGCCTTACTCCAGCCAGCCCCACTGGATGAAGCGAACTGCGCGCTCCGTCAGCACCGGCCGCGGATCGCGGGCCTTCTGTGCGCGGAGGACGAGCGCCGCCCAGGCCACGTTTCCGAGGTTCTTCGAGCCCAGGAGCTCCGTTGCGATCTCGCGAACGGCGCTCTCATGGCCCTCGCGGGTCTCGCTGGAGCTGGCCTCGTGCGCTGCGCCGGAAGGCTCAGCCCCGAGGTCCTTGAGCGCCGCAAGAGCGAAGCCGCGGAGCTCCTCCTTCTTCGACTGTCGCGCTGCGATCTCGAGCTGCGGGCGGAGGTCGTCGCGCCCGTGATCGCGCGCCAGATAGAGAGCGGCGCGCACGGCGTTCTCGTCCGCGAGCGGGAGCGCCTTCGTCATGGCCTCCATCATCGGGCGTGCGGACTTCACCCTCGCAGAAGCCATGCGGAACAGGAAGGTCATGTCACGGTTCGCGCTGGGGCGATCGCTCAGGCGCGCGACGAGCTCGATGGTCGGCCGGGTGTCGGGCGGCGGCACGCCAGCGCCACCAGCTCCAGTATTCGGAGCGACGCCGTCGCGATCGGTGCCCGACGCGAGAGCCCAGGCGACGAGGGCCCACGCGGCGCGCGCGCTCTCCGGACCGGTGAGGGACTTTCGCTTTGCTTCTTCGAGCGGGGTGGGATCACCGCCGCGCTGCGCGACCTCTGCGAGGACCAGCCAGCGACCGAGGTGACGCTCTGCCTCGCGCAGCACGAACAGCGCGCGACCGATCTCCTTCGGTGCACGAGGCGTGCGGACGAGCGGCACGAAGATGTCGACGCACATCGTGATGCGGTGCGCCTCCTTGATCATCGGGGCGAGGCGCTCGAGCAGGGCGCCGTTGGACTCCTTGCGGACCACGCGCGCGGTCTCGGCGCAGAACGACGTCAGCGAGTGACGCGTGGCAGCCAGCTTCGCGAGCTGCGGCGTGAGCTGCGGGTCATCCGAGAAGCAGGCGGCGCTGAGGGTCGCGCTGCCGCCAGCGTCCTCGGCGGAGAGCGCGGTCTTGAGCAGCGGGATGACGCGCTTGTCCTGCGACTCCGAGAGCTCACGGATGGCAGCGGCGTAGAGCTCACGGTTGGTCGCGCCGCGCTTCACGAGCTCCTGCGTTGCGCGAACGAGCGAGCTGCGGATCTCAGGGCTGAAAGGGGCGAGCGCGCGAAGTGCACCAGCGAGGCGTGCCTCGGACAGCGGCTTGCGACGGAGGACTGCCTCGAGCTCTTCGTCGAAGCGCGCACGCGCGCCCTTGTCCAGAAGCTCTGCTCTCGCGAGCTCCGGCTTCCGCAGGGCGGGGTGATTTTTCTTCGGAGCCTCGGCTGCCATGATCGTCAGAAGGGACAATCACAGTACCAGGTCTGCTCACGCGCGCGTCATCGAAATCGTGAGCGACTCACCTTCGACGTCGACGATTTTTCCATCGGCAGGCGGCGGAACGTTTGCGCTTGCCAAGTGCATCGTGAGCGAAGTCGCGAGCACCTCGCGGCTGATGTCGTCTCCATGGCGCTCCACGATCTCCTTGGTGCGCGACGTACCGACGCTCGCAACCACCACGCGGTCGGCGTAGTCGAGATTCATCTCCTTGCGCATCGCCTGCAGACGGTTCTGCAGCTCACGTGCGTAGCCGAGCGCGAGCAGCGATTCGTCGAGCCGCGTGTCGAGCACGACGACGCCGACCTTGTCGCCCTGGGCCGCGAAGCCCTCCTTGGTCTCGAACGAGATCTCCACGTCCTCGCGCGCGAGGAGCACGCCGTCCCACGTGGCCTCGCCCTTCTCCCACAGCGCCGTCACGATTCCGCGCGCGACGTCGGCGGACAGACCCGTCATGCTCTTCTTCAGGGCCTGCGCCTCGCGGCCCTTGCCCTTCTGACCAAGAGTGCGGAAGTTCGGCTTCACGGAGAACGACACGTACTTGTCCGTCTCACTCTCCGGCACGAAGCTCACGTCCAGCACGTTGAGCTCCTCCTTGATCATCGGCAGTGACTCCGCGAGGCTCGCCTTCAGCGTCACGTCGGACAGGATGATATGCGCCACGCCGAGCGGCTGCCGCACCTTGATCTTGGCATGCGTTCGCACGCCGAGCCCCAGGCTCACGAGATCGCGAACTGCGCGCATCTTCTTGCCGAGCGCCTCGTCGATGAGGTGCGGGCGGGGCTCCGGGAAAGATGCAAGATGCACGCTTTCTGGGACCGCGCTCCCGAGCGCGCTCGTGAGGTTCCGGTACATGGCCTCTGCCGCGAACGGCGTGAACGGCGCCATGACCTTGGACGTGATGACGAGGCACTCGTAGAGCGTCTCGAACGCCGCGCGCTTGTCCTTGTCCTCGCCGAGCTTGGCGCTGCGCCAGAACCGCTCGCGCGAGCGACGCACGTACCAGTTGGAGAGCGCGTCCACGAAGTCGGTGATCTTGAGCGTCGCCATGTACACGTCGTACGCGTCCATGTCGGTCTGGACGCCGAGGGTGAGCCTCTCGAGCTCGGACAGGATGTAGCGATCGAGCTCGGGGCGCTCCTTCTCGGGGCTGCGCTTCGCCGTGGGGTCGAACGCATCGATGGAGCCGTAGATGGTGAAGAACGAATAGACGTTTCGCAGCTTGATGAGCGTCTCCTTCTGGAGCGCGCGCACGTTGGATAGCGAGTGTCGCGTGTTGGACCACGGCGGATTCGACGCGTAGAAGAACCAGCGGAAGGCGTCGGAGCCGGGCGCGGGCGAATCGGGATCGCAGATGGTCAGGCGCTCATCCTTGGGGAGACGCGGCACCTCGACTGGCTTCACGTCGCGCACCTCCGTCAGGCGCACGCCGAGCTTCTGCACGTCCTCGGGCGTGAGCACCACGACGCGGCGCCGCATGCCCTTGCCCACCGCGACGGTGTACGTCATGGAGCGCTCCGACCACTCCTCCGAGTCGGCGCGGCGTACGCGAACGGTCGCGCCCTCCTGGAGATCCAGGCCCTCCATGTCCTCGCGACAGATCGTGACGGAGCCGGCCTTGGCCGCGCCCTTGAGCCCGGAGCTCTCCGCGTCCGTGACGGCGAAGTCCATCTTCACTTCGTCGATGATGACGTCGGGAGGCGTGTAGTTGCCCTTGGACTTCGACTCCTTCTTCCCTTCCTTGTCGCCGACGTGGCCGAGCACGATGCACGACTTGTACGGGTGGGGGTACGAGACGGCGCCCTCCGATCCTGCTGCCAGGCCGAGCCGCTTCTGCGACTCCTCGTCGAAGAGCAGCGTGCTGATCATGAGCAGTGAGTAGAACCACCCGCGCGTCTGATCGATCGCCTCGCTGATGAAGTCAGCGGGGAAGCTGCGCTTGAAGTCGTCGTGGCCCTTGTGCGGGAAGCCCCACTGCGCAAAGGGCATGCAGCCGGAGTCGAACCAGCAGTCGATGACCTCGGTCACGCGCTTCATGGTCCCGCCGCACTGCTCGCACGGGAACGTGACGTGATTGATCCACGGTTTGTGGACCATGAGGTGCTCGCTGAGGCTCGGGTCCTTCTTCTTGCACTCCGCGAAGTACGAGAACGCGTTGGGGTCCTTCTTCTCGATCTCCGCGCAGGACGCGGGCGCAGCGAGGTGCGTCTCGTCCTTCTCGCAGACCCAGACGTTGAGCGGGGTGCCCCAGAAGCGCTCGCGCGAGAGCGCCCAGTCGACGTTGTTCGCGAGGAAGTCGCCGAAGCGGCCCTCCTTGATGTGCTCGGGCGCCCAGCGCACCGCGCGGTTGTTCGCGATCGCGTCGTCCTTCTTCGCCGTCGTGCGGATGTACCACGCGGGGCGCGCGTACTGGATCAGCGGGTCCTGATCCGCGCGCCAGCAGAACGGGTACTCGTGGCGGTACTGCTCCGCGAACACGAGGAGGCCGCGCTCCTTCAGCTCTGCCGACAGCTCCTTGTCGCAGTCCTTCACCCAGCGACCGGCGTACTTGCCCATCTCCGGGATGAAGGTGCCGTCGGGCTTCACGGCACACAGCAGCGTGGCCGTGGGGTCACCCTGCATGACCTTCTTGTGCGCGACGAAGTCGTCTTCGCCGAAGGCCGGCGCGATGTGCACGATGCCCGTGCCCGCGTCGAGCGTGACGAAGTCGGCCGCGATCACGCGGTGGTCGTGCTCCAGTGCGTACAGCGCGAACGGCGGCGTGTAGCGCTTGCCCGTCAGCTCAGAGGCCGGGAATTCACGCTCGATCGTGAGCTCACCGAGCTTCTTCGCGAGCGCCGGCACGAGCTCCTTCGCGACGACCAGCTTTCTTCCTTCGTGCGCGTTACATGCAACCTGCACGTATGTGTATTTCGGATTCACCGCGGCGTACATGTTCGACGACAGCGTCCACGGCGTGGTCGTCCACACCAGGAGCGAGACGTCGGTGGCGTTGCCGCTCGCGTCCTCGAGAGGGAACGCGACGTACACGCTGGGGTCGTCGACGGTCTTGTACCCCTGCCCGACCTCGCCTGCGCTGAGCGCCGTGCCGCCCTGCGCCCACCACCACACGACCTTGTGACCCTTGTAGAGCAGGTCCTTCTTGAAGAGCTCGGACAGCGCCCACCAGACGCTCTCGACGTAGTCCTTGTGGTACGTGACATACGCGCTCGGAAGATCGATCCAGAAGCCGAGGCGCTCGGTGAGCTTCTCCCACTCGTCCGTGTAGCGGAACACGCTCTCGATGCACTTCTTCGCGAACGGCTCCACGCCGTACGCCTCGATCTCGCTCTTGCCGTGGATGCGGAGCTCCTTCTCCACCTCCACCTCTACGGGGAGACCGTGCGTGTCCCATCCGGCCTTGCGCGGGACGCCGAAGCCGCGCATGGTCTTGTAGCGAGGGAAGAGATCCTTCACCACGCGCGTGAGCACGTGCCCGTTGTGAGGCGTTCCGTTCGCCGTGGGCGGGCCCTCGTAGAAAACGAAGCTCGGTCGGTTCTTGCCCGCATCGAGCGACTTCTGAAAGATTCCCTTCTCCCTCCAAAAGCGGAGAACGTCTTTCTCCTCTTTCGGAAAATTGAGCTCGGTGGGAACCTTCTCGAACACGTGACTCATGCGCAGGGCATTTAGCACACTCCCGCCTCTGGTCTTCGCTGGCTTCGGCCTGTGCGTTGCGTCGCTCGCGTGGTCGCGGAGCGCTGCGGCGGCGGATCCTGAGGCGGGCCTTGCGATCGATCGGCTCGACCGACCGTCGGTGGGTAGCCGCTTCTACGCGTCGGACACGCTCGCCCTGCGCGAGCCGTGGCGGCCCGCGTTCGGACTGATGACGGGCTACACGTATCGCGCGTTCTCGATCGTACAGGCTGACGGAAACCGCTCGACCCTCGTTCGCAACCTGTGGACCGCCGACATCGCAGGCGACATCGTGATCGCGGGCGGCCTGCGGCTCGGGCTGTCGTTCCCGATGGCGCTCTTCGAGGACGGGCACGACACGCTCATCGGCACATCCGCGATCGTGGCGCATCAAGGAGCGGCCGCTGGCGACGTGCGCATCGCGGGTGACGTCTACGCGTACGGCGATCAGAGCTCCCCGCTCCAGGTGGCCGTCGGCGTGGCGGCATACTTGCCCACCGGCGACCGCGCGTCGTTCATGGGTGACGGCACCGCGCGTGTTCATCCACGCGTGCTGCTCACTGGTCGCACGCGCGCGCTCGTGTGGGGAGCGCGTGCAGGATACATGCTTCGTCCGCACGAGGAATTTCTCGGAGGCGTGGAGCTCGGAAGCGAGGCGGTGCTCGGCGGCTCGTTCGGCCTCCAGCACGGCGCGCTCACGGTCGGGCCAGAGCTGCTCGCATCAACCGTGATCTCCAGCAACTCGGGGCCGTTCACGAAGGAGACCACCGCCGTCGAGGCGCTCCTGTCCGCGCACCACGACGTGGCCAGGACGTTCATCGCGGGCGCGGGCGTCGGCACGCGCATCACGGAGGGCCTGGGCGCGCCCACGTTCCGCGC
>JANXLV010000096.1 GCA_025355005.1 Myxococcales bacterium
CAACAACAGCAAGACGCCGGAGTGCATGAACAACTCTGGCCAGAACACGTCACCTCCGTCGGCCACACTGGGGATGAACTGGGGCGAAGGGACCGTGGCGAACGGCTCCGACGACAGCGAGACCGTCACGGTACGCGTGGACCATGTCTCCGGTCCATGCGACGGCGCGCATCCCTGGACAGTCACGATCACGGGCAACACGCAGTGACCTCGAGGCGCCGTTTTTTTTCGGCGAATCAAGGTGATTGGTCGGGGAGGCGGGATTTGAACCCGCGACGACGAGCACCCAAAGCTCGTGCACTACCGGACTGTGCGACTCCCCGGAAGGTTCCCTTCTAGCGCACGCAGCGAGCCGCGCGCAATGCCGCCCGTACGCCTCCTCGGTCGACGCCAGAATGGCGGCGGTCGACGCCGGAATGGCGGCGGCTTTGGGGGCTGACCGAGACACCGGAACGATGGTGGTACGCTCTGCATGTGCACGCGGCGTCGGTGCGAAGGAAGTTGTTCGTGCTTGTGGGGCTCGGCGGTCTCGGTGCCGCGCTTCCGTCGTGCACGCGCTCGCCGGCTCAGGCGTCGCCCGATCCCATCGTCGCCAGCGCGCCTCCCGCGCCCGCGCCCGCGCCCGTCGGTGTCGGTGTCGCTGCATCCGATGTCATCGCGCCGCCTGCGGGGGTCGTTGCGCAGTTTCATCTGTCTCCTTTCTATCGGCAGTACGTGGACGCAGAGACGTTGCCCATCGTTGGCTCTGCGCGTGTGTCTCCGTTCGCGATCGTGGAGGCTCGCTTCCTGGTGCGGCACATGGTCGGCGCGCGACCGGAGATCTTGCGCGCGATGGCGAAGAACAACGTGCGCCTCGCCGTCATGGCCGCCACGGAGATGACCACCGACATTCCGGAGCACAGCGATCTCCAGCCGAAGACGTACTGGGACCGGCGCGCGCGCGGGCTCGGCGCTACGGAGGCGCGGCCTGCGGTGAGCGCCGCGGAGGAGAATCTGCTCGATTTACCGGGTGATCCGTACAAGGCCGAGAACATCCTCATCCATGAGTTCGCGCATGCGATCCACGAGCGCGGGATGGTCACGGTCGATCCCACGTTCGACTCGCGCCTCCTCGCCGCGTACGAGCACGCGCGCGTCGCGGGCCTCTGGGCGAACACGTACGCCGCCACCAATCGCATGGAGTACTGGGCAGAGGCGACGCAGTCGTGGTTCGACTGCAATCGCGCGAACGACAACCAGCACGGGCCCATCGACACGCGCGACAAGCTCGTCCCCTACGATCCGCAGATCGCCGTGCTCTTGCGTGAGGTCTTCGGCGACTCGCCGTGGCGGTACAAGAAGCCCGCGTTGCGGCCGCCGGAGGAGCGCGTGCATCTCGTCGGCTTCGACGTCACGAAGGCCGGGCGATTCGCGTGGCCCGCGTCGGCGCCCCCTCTATCCAGCCCGGGTCGGGCGCTCGCGTGGCTCCCGAGCAACGCGGTTCCGCGAACGTCACCGGCGAGCACCACGCAGACGTCCATCCAGTTCGAGAACCATCGCAACGCCGACGTCACCATCGCGTGGCTCGGGTTCGACGGTCAGCGCAAGACGTATGCGACGGTTCGCGCAGGTGGAACCGTCGTGCAACCCACGTTCGCGGGACACGTGTGGCTCGCATCCGACGCAAGCGGCACGCTCGGCGCGGTCGCGGCGATCGACACGCCGGCGCTCGTGGAGATTCGGTAGACTCAGCCGCGATGCACGCGCTTCTCTGGAACGGCACCACCGCGAGCGTGGTCTCGCGCGACGAGCCAAGGCTCGCACCGGGCCGCGCGCTCGTGCGCATGACGCGCGCGGGGATCTGCAACACGGACCTCGAGATCGCGAAGGGCTACATGTCCTTTCGTGGTGTGCTCGGTCACGAGCTCGTGGGTGTGGTCGTGGAAGGTCCGGAGGCATGGCTCGACAAGCGCGTCGTCGTCGAGATCAACTTCGCGTGCGGTGCGTGCGCGACGTGCGCGGAGGGCCTTCGGCGCCACTGTCCTTCGCGCACCGTGATGGGCATCCTGGGCGCGGACGGCGCGTTCGCGGAGATCGTCAGCGTGCCCGTCGCGAACCTCCACGCCGTGCCGGACAGCATCGACGACGATCACGCCGTGTTCGCCGAGCCGCTCGCCGCCGCGTTCGAGGTGCTCGATCAAGTCACGATCGCGAAGGGGACGCGGTGCGTGGTGCTCGGTGATGGCAAGCTCGGGCTCCTCGTCGCGCAGGTGCTCGCGCGTGCTGGCGCGGACGTCCTTCTGGTGGGCAAGCACGAGGAGAAGCTCGCGCTGCTGCGCTCACGCGGTATTCGCACGACGCTCTTCGATGCGTGGTCGCCGGAGAAGGAGCGCGCGGACGTGGTCGTGGAGGCCACTGGCTCCGCGCGCGGATTTGCCGCCGCCATCAGCGCGACGCGCCCTCGCGGGACGCTGGTCCAGAAGAGCACCATCGCAGGCGAATTGAAGCTCGATCTCGCGCCCATCGTCATCAACGAGCTCTCGGTGATCGGCTCGCGCTGCGGCCGCTTCGAGCCCGCGATCGCCGCGCTGGGTGCAGGCGACATCGACGTGACGCCGCTCATCAGCGCGCGCTTCCCGCTCCGGCGTGCAGAAGAGGCTCTCGCGCGCGCGACCTCCGCAGGCACGCTGAAGGTGCTGCTCGAGAACGACGCATAGCTGCGCAGCGTCGCTGCTTCTCGCACGCGACGACGTCAGGCAAACGTCAACGGCGCATCCGGGCCCGTCTCACGCTGCGTGGTCAGTGCCACGCGACGGAGATCGTCCATGATGCGCGCGAACTCGACGTGGTCGACGGTATCGAGCGGCTCGGTACCAGCGGGAAGGAGCAGCGCAGTGGGCCGGGGAAACATCGTTACCCCCCTGAACGGCACCCGGCGCGCTTCCTTGAGGCGTGCCGTGATCTCGCTCAGCCGATGAGCTCGCTTGCGGCCACCACGCCTGTCTGTTGCTCGCGGAAGAGCGCGTAGCAGACGCTCTTTTCGGGCAGTGGCACGTCGCCCTTGTAGAGGGCCGCGAAGACAGGCGCGCTGTCGGCGGGAGGCAACGGACGATGGGTCGACGCGCCCGTGCGGCTGCGGAGCCGCTCGAAGAACGCGGTGGGCGCCTCGCCTGCGGAACGCTCGAACGTGCAATGCGATCCGTTTGGCGCGCGCAGGTGCACCCGCGTTCCGCGCGCAGCGGCATGCAGGAGCGCGAGGTCGCGCATGGTGGGGCGCACGCCGCTCGCGAAGTACTTCATCATCGTCGGGCAGATGCGCGACACGTCCGCGTTGGAGGTGGCGACGTTGTTGAACTGGATCTTGCCGGCGGAGTACACGTCCATCCAGTGGATTACGCCGTCGTCCACGTCGAACACCAGCGGCATGAACATGCCGTTCTCGCCCTGGAGCGCGAACTTCAGCGTCACCGTGCGCGGGTCGAAGTGCGCGCCGTGATCATCATCGCGCATCATGATCCCCGCGTAGCCGCGCTCGAGCTGGCTGAACGTCATGCCGGCGTATGCGTTCACCACCATGACGGCATAGCGAATGCCTGCGGCGCGGGCCTCTGCGCGGCGAAGGTCGACGAGCTCCGTCGCACCGTCCGGAAATGGCGCGTTTTGCAGGTCGCCCGCGCTCTTCGCGATCTGCCTGCCGTCGATCACGCAGTCCAGCTTGTAGTACGAGCACACGCCAACGTACTTCCAGTCCTTGTCGTACAGCGCGACGGAGAGATCGATGTCGGTGTCGTAGCCGCCCTTCGGCTCGCACCAGTGAAGGAAGAGGCGAACGACCTTGCTGTCACCCTCGCTCGGGACGCGTGAGCCTCGTGCGAGCTGGACGGCGGACGGGCTGGCGGTGCGCTCGTTGAACGGAACCGTGATCGTGGCGAGCGCGTCGTCGACGATGAAGTCCGGGAACGCGGCCTTCTCTGCGAAGCGACGGAGCAGCTCGGCCTGGACGGCGGCGGTGGCGTTCCGCGCGACATCGGGCGGAAGCGTGGCGCGCTTGTCGGTCGCGGCGACGCCCGTGGTCACGCCGCCCTTCGGCCAGTACATGCGCACCGGCGCCTTCGCGACGCGCGTGGGCAGCGTGGTCCACAGCGTGAGCAGGACCGGTGTGGAGAAGGACTTCACGCATGCGGTGAACGTGTCCGCCACCATCGCAACGGTGCTTGCGTCACCGGCCGCGACGCGAAGCACATGATCGAAGCGGCGGGCGAGGTCTCCCGGTCGGGCGCGGAGCAGCGTCACGGCGGACGGCACGTCGCGCGCGGCGATGGCGCCTTCGACCTTGCTGGCGAACGTGCGAAACGCAGGCGCGGGCGTGCCGTCGGGCGCATTTTTTCGGAGGATCGCGAATGCGCGGGCGACCTTCGGAAAGCGCTTCGCGTACTCGTGCGGGTGCAGCGTCTCGCCCACCCAGACCCAGTACGAGCGGTGGCGAAGCATGTCCTCCGTCAGGCGCTCCGCGTCGAACGACTCCATCACCGACATCAGCGCGCGGCGAAATGCACGCGACATCCGGGCGACCTTGAACCGCTTCTTGGTGAAGGGGACGTAGAGCTCGGTCGCGTGCTGATGGTTCTTCCACGTGGTCGTCATGAGGCGTTCGACCATCTTGGCCCAGCGCCCCGGCTCAGCACGGACGACGACCTTGTAGGAAGGCACGCCCTGCAGGCTCGCGTCGGCGCCCGAGACCACGGCGATCATCCGGAGCACGTCGGTCGCGGTCTTCAGATGCTGCTTCGCGAGCGGCAGCACCTGCTCTGGTGGCAGCATCTGGAGCAACCTTCCGAAGACGAGCGCCGAGTTCTCCTTCACCGGGATCTTCGCCGGGAGCCACGGGACGACGCGCTCCCCGTAGTGGGCGACGACGGCCGTGAGCGCGCTCACGTCCACCGGCGACATCGCCTGCTTCCGCTCGCAGAACGAGGCGAAGAGGGCCCGTGACTGCGCGTCCAGGTCGTCCCCGAGGTCGAGCAGCTTGAACGTGAAGCGCTCGTTCGGGCGCGGCGCGTCGTTCGCTTTCGTCGCGAGGAAGAACGGACTCTGGGTGTCCACCGCGCGCTCGCAGACCGGACACGCGCTGTAGTTCGCGCCGTCCCAGCAGTGCTCGCATACGACGTGCGCGCACGGCTTCAGCACGTACGTGGCACCCACGCGGCGGCAGAAGAGGCACGGCATGTTCTCGCGCTGGAAGAAGCGCGCGAGGAACTTCTTCCACCACAGCGCCGTCGTGTCCTCGGGGACGTCGTCCGGAAATTTGCGGAACAACGGGACGTGCTTGTCACGCGCGCCGGTCGCCTTCGCGAGGCATTCGATCATGTGCTCGCGCGCGATCGCGAGCTCGAACAACGGCAGCGCGCCGAGCTGCACGCGAAGCCGCGTGGAGAGCGCATACCCAAGATCCGCGAGCGAGATGTCCACCGCGCGAAGGTGGTTCTCCGTCACGGCCTCGGGAGCAACACCCGCCGTCCATTCCTCTCTGCGCGGAAGGAACACGAGCCCCTTCCGCTTGAGGAGCACATCACGAATCCCCTCGTCCGCCATCGCCGCCGCCCCACTTGCCAAAAAACGCGCCGAAAAAACGCGCCCAAAAAAACGCGAGCGGACCGGAGCTCGAGATCCGATCCGCCGCAGAAAAACGGAGGTAATTGCCCAGGCTGTGTTGAGCCGGCCGAAGCCGAAAGAAGGAAGCCTGGACTGAGCCTCCAAGAGCAAACCTACCCGACGTCAGCCCGCTTGCCTACCCACGCGACGTCAATGGGCAGAGCCTCGAGATCGCCGCGTCACTCGCATGGGCATCCCGCCCTTTGGCGCGAGCGTGACGGATGGGTCCAGCTGCACGACGTGGCCTGGAGCGAGGTCGAAGTGGGCCCGCTGCATCATCGTGGCGAGGAGCAGGCGCGCCTCCATCATGGCGAAGTGCTTTCCGATGCAGGTGCGCGTGCCAGCACCGAAAGGGACGAAGGCCTTCTTCGCGATGTCCGTCATGCGGTCCGGCGCGAAGCGATCGGGGTCGAAGCGCTCGGGGTCCGGGAACCAACGCCCGTCGTGGTGGGCGAGATACGTCCACATGACGACCTCGGCGCCGGCGGGAATGGTGAATCCTGAGACCTTGGCGTCCTCCGTTGCGGTCCGCGACAGCACGAAGGCGGGCGGGTAGAGGCGCATCGCCTCGTTCAGCACCTGCTCCCCGTACGGCATCGCCGGGAGGTCGTCGACGCCGGGGAGGCGACCCGCGAGGACTCTGTCGAGCTCCTCCGTGAGCCGCTTCTCCACATCCGGATTCTGCGAGAGCAAGTAGACGGTCCACGTGAGCAGGTGCGACGTGGTGTCGTGGCCTGCCAGGAACATCGTGAGGAGCTCGTCGCGCAGCTGCTTCCGCGAGATGCGCTCGCCTGACGCTTCTGCGTCGACCGTGCGGATCAGGAGCGACAGCAGATCCGTGCGCGCGGAGAGCTTCTCTTCGGGCTCTGCGCGGCGGCGATCGATCATGGCGAAGATGATGTCGTCCATGTCTGCGAGCGCCTTCTTGGAGCGGCGCACGCCGGGCAGCGGGAGCCAGTCGGCCAGGATCTGAGGACTGCTCGCGCCCTTTCGGAACGTGGTCATGGCGCGCGCGACCGCGTCGGTCTCGCCGTCGCCTTCGTGGTCGAAGAGCACCTTCTTCACGATGCCGAGCGTGAGACCCATCATCTCGCGCGAGAGGTCGACCTCGCCGCCGTCAGGCATCCCATCCAGCATGCGCACGGCGCGCTCCACCATCGCCGGTCCATGCGCCTCGATCGATTTGCGATTGAACGCGGGATTGATCAACCGCCGCTGCCGGCGCCACAGGTCACCGTTGCTGGTGAGCAGCCCGCTGCCGAGATAGCGCGCGAGCTGCCGCGCCGTGAGCCCCTTCTCCGTCTTCTTGAACTTCGCGCCCTGCGCGACGAGCACCTCGTTGATGTGCTCCGGGTGGCGCAACAGGTACAGGTGCGAGCCGCGGAAATTGCTGTAGTAGATGTCGCCGAACTTCGCGAAGCGGCGCCGCACGAAGCCGATGCCGTCACGCCGGAACGCGAGAAAATACCGGAGCAACGCGACCGGATTGTTCGAGAGCGGCGGAGGGCCCGGTGGGAACGTCAGGGCCGGCTCGCTCGCGATCGTCGCGGTGGATTGCATCGTTTCGCGCAAGCTAACCACCGCTCCCTGGCGCGCTCGCCTTTTTGCCGACGCTGCTCGGGTGGTCAGCATCGCATCGGTGAGAAAGCGGATAGGTTGCGACCCATGACCCAGACCCACAGCGAGCCCACGACGTCGAACCACCGCGCCCAGCGCCACGACAAGAGCTCGGAGAAGATCGTACGCGAGCTGTTTGCTTCGGCGGACGTCACCATCAACGGCGACAAGCCCGGCGACATCCAGGTGAAGAACGACGGGTTCTACGGGCGTCTGCTGCGCGAGGCCTCGATCGGCCTGGGCGAGTCGTACATGGACGAGTGGTGGGAGTGCGATGCGCTCGACGTCTTCATCGAGAAGATCCTGCGCGTGGACATGAAGAAGAAGATCCAGGGCAGCCTGCGACTGAAGCTTCTCACCATCCAGTCGCTCGTCACCAACATGCAGAGCCGGGCGCGCGCGAAGATCGTCGCGGAGAAGCACTACGACCTGGGCAATGATCTCTACGAGGTCATGCTCGACCCGCGGATGGTCTACACGTGCGGCTACTGGAAGAACGCGAAGACCCTCAACGAGGCGCAGGACGCGAAGCTGGAGCTCATCTGCCAGAAGGCCGGTCTGAAGCCCGGAATGCGCGTGCTCGACCTGGGCTGCGGCTTCGGCGGCTTCGCGCTCTACGCGGCGGAGAAACACGGCTGCAAGGTGCGCGGCGTCACCGTCTCCGTGGAGCAGCAGAAGCTCGCCATGGACCGCGCAAAGACGAAGAACCTCGACGTGGACATCCGCGTCGCTGACTACCGCAGCCAGGACGAGAAGTTCGACGCCGTCGTGTCCGTCGGCATGATGGAGCACGTGGGCTGGAAGAACCATCGCGCCATGATGGAGGTCGTGCACCGCTGCTTGAAGCAAGAGGGGCGCGCGGTCGTTCACACCATCGCTGCGAACGAGAGCCAAACGCACGGCATTCCGTTCTTCGAGAAGCACATCTTCCCGAACGCGGCCTCACCGTCGCTCCAGCAGCTCGGCAAGGCGATGGAAGGCCTCTTCGTCCTCGAAGACCTCCACAACATCGGCCCCGACTACCGCCCGACGCTGCTCGCGTGGTGGAAGAACTTCGAGGCGGGCTACGCCTCGCTCGATCAGAAGAAGTACGACCGTCGCTTCTGGCTCATGTGGCGCTTCTACCTCCTCGCCGCCGCCGGCGCCGTCGCCGCGCGCGAGTCACAGCTGTTCCACCTCGTGCTCACGCACGTGGGTCAGCCTCAGCCCGACTGCCGCTTCTCCTGACCCGCTTTTGACTCAGTGATGCTCGGGAGCGGCGGGGTTGTGCTCCGGCGTTGTAGCGCCGTGCTCTCCGCCGCCGTGCTCTCCGCCGCCCTTCTTCTGGGCTTCTTCCCACTCTTCGCTGTCCTTCTTCTGCGCTTCTTCGGCCTTCGGGATGTCGAAGCCACCGGGCGCCTGGAGGCCGGTGCGGGGCTCGAAGTGCACGTTGTTCAGCGGGTCGAACTCGCCGCGGTGCTCGGTGTCGTTCATCGTGTAGACGAAGAAGACGCCGATGAAGAGGAGCCCGCACACGAACATGAGCGCGTGGAAGCGGTTGTCGTGGCGAAGGTGCATAAAGAACGTCACGACCAGGGACGCCTTCAAGGTCGCGATGATGATGACCACGAGCAGGTTCAGCTTGCCGAGCTCGACGTAGGACTGCCCGACCGTCAGCACCGTCAGCATCATGAGCCCGATGAAGATCGCGATGTAGAAGACCGGCGACGAGATGTGCGAGTGCACCGCCCCGTCGTCGTGCGCGTGTCCAGAGGCGTGGCCGTGGTCCGACATCGATTCAGTCTCCATCAAGAGCACGGCAACGGAGCCGCGCTACACGAGCCCTTTATAGGGCGAGGAGCATCCGGCGCACAACTGTTGTCCACACGGGACCGATTTCGCGCAAATTTCGCGCGCTCACCGCGTGGCTCACCAGGTGGCTCACCAGGTGACTCCCGTGGTCACGCCGAAGCGGTGCACGCCGTCCACGTCCGGAATGAAGAACGCGTGCACGGGCACGTAGAACGTTCCGACGCGCGGCGTCCAGCCGGCCGCGAGGATCGTGTGGGCCTCGCTGCCCTTCAGTGGCTCGAGATGCACGCCGAGGCCCAGCTGGAACGAGTTGTTGAGCTCGCCGCCGAGCAAGAAGTTGCCGCTCGGGAAGAAGTGGCTCTCCTCCAGGCCCGCGACGTTCGCGTTCGCGACCATGATCACGTTGAGCCACGAGTGCCCGACGACGCGATAGAACGCCTCGTAGCCGACCAGCATGTGATGCGGCGAGCGCATGCCCACCTTCTGCTGGAGGCTCTGTCCGTCGAACGCGGCGATCGGCTTGTCGTAGTTGAGCGTGGCCGAGTAGCCGATGCGGAAGCCGTGCATCAGCTTCCCGTCGTTGGGGTTGTATTCTACAGGCGTCGCCGGAGCGGCCGTGACCTTGTCGCGCTGCGGCGGCTTGCCGCACGGGTCGGGCGCCTCGCACGGATGCGGCAGCTGCTCGACCGGAGAAGGCTCCGGCGACTGCGCGCGCGCACCGGTCGCCACGAGGGAGACGGCGAGCACGAGCGCGAAGGAACGGAGATGCGAGCGGGGATTCATAAGCGTGATGTTCATCATGCAGTGCCCAGGTGCACGCGACGGGCCATCGAGAATTTCCCTGTATTCGTCGGTGCCGCACACAGGGCGCGAGCACCGAATTGCACACGCTTGTGCACGTGCGTGCGCACTCTACGGCGCGAGGCCGTCACCGATGATGGGCAGGCCGATCGCCTGGCGGAACGCGAAGAAGATCTCCACGGGCGGGACGTTTTGGGGCAGAGGGCGGAGCGAGAGCGGGAAGCCGACGTCGAGCCTGAGCGCGACGCGCGCGACCTGCGGAAAGACGGCGCGCGCGCCGACACCCGCGCTGTGACGAAGCTCTATCTGGTCCAGACCGCCGGGCGCGTCACCCACGTCGTAGAACGCTGCGCCTCCGAGCTGCACCGACGTCAGGGAGAGTGCGGGCGTGCGGTACTCCACGTTCGCAGCCACGAGATCGCGACCGGCCAAAAACCGCGTCGGGTATCCGCGCAGGAGAGATTCGCCGCCGAGGAACGACTCGACGTTGAGATAGTTGCGGACGCGATCGAGCGCGGTCACCGCGACGATGAAGCGACCAAAGCCCAGTCGTGGTGTCGCGAACCCGAGCTGGCCCTTCACGGATGCATCCGAGATGCGATCGATGTCCTTCTCCACCGTGCTCTCCAGCGACGCACGCACGAGCCCGTCGCGAAACGGAACGCCGTAGGCGGCAGCGCCATACACGCCAAGAAGATCACGCGTGGAGCCGAGCGCATGCACCGGCGCGTACGCCCTTAGCCATACGTCGTGCCCGAGGCGGTTGTCTTCCTGGAGCGACAGCGAGTCGAGATCGAGCGTGCGCAAGAAGTCGCTCGAGTACGCGTGCCATTGCACGAACGGTCCGACGCGCGCCTCGCCGACGGGGACCGCAGCGCGATAAAACTCCGCGATGGAAGCGGGGTCCGATGCGTCGTTCGGGACGCGGTACATGGAGCGCGACAAACCCACGCCGACCGAGAAATCGTGCTTGTTCTCCCATCCGAATGAGCGCGTAAGCTTTGCTTGCTCGCTCACGGTGCGCTCGCGATAGACCCACGGGACGGGGACTGCGTCGGGCGCGGACGGCGTGAACACGGTCACCTTCGCGTCCACGTAGCGGCGCGTGACCTGGTCCTTCCAGGCGATGCCCGTGGACCACGCCCACTCGGCGCGCGACGAGTAGAGCGGCTGCTTGATGCTCGCTGTGCCGTAGCTGCCTTCAGGCGTGCCGCGGTCGCGCTCGAAGATGACGTTGCCGTCCACGTAGAGGTCGAGGAAGCGACCATCCAGCCGCGGGATCTCGTAGCTCGCGCCGAGCGAGTACGACTTCGGCTGGAGCACGAAGCGCGTGAGAGCGATCTGCTGGAGGCCGGCGACGTTGGTCTCCTTCGGTTCCAGATCGAGCAGCTCGAGGCCGCCGCCGGTCACCGCGAGATCGAAGTCGACGTAGAGGCTCCATACGTCCTTCGTGATCACCACCAGGCGAATCTTGTCCTCGGTTGACCCCTTCATCGCGACGGCGAGCACGAGCGACAGCTGCGGCAAGAGTCGCAGATTGCGAGCGGACTCGTCGACCGTCACCGTGGAGAACTTGTCGCCTTCCTTGACCAGGAGCTCGTGGCGAAGGACGTGCTCGCGCGACGTGGCGTGCACCGCATCCATCGCGATCGGAAGCGGATCATGGTTGTCGATCGGATCGAGCCGCACGAAATCGATGCGCTCGATGGTCTTCCCTTCCGGAGAAGGATCGCGCGACGTATGGAGGCTCGCCGCCGCATCCGCGATCGCGGTCTCCTCGTACGCGGAGTAGCGCCCAGAAAGCGCGCGCGGCTCCGCGGAGGCCGTGCGCGCGAGGCCGAGGACGAGCGCAAGGGCGACGACGCGCTCAGGCGAGCCCGAGCGCATCCAGCTTGTAGTAGAGCGCGCGACGGCTCACGCCGAGGATGCGCGCCGCCAAGGTGCGGTTGTTCCCCGCGCGTGTCAGGGCGTTCTTGATGGCCTCGCGCTCTGCATCCCGCAGCGCGCTGTCCAGATCGGCGGTGCGCTCGGCGCTCTTCTCCGCGGGTCCGACTGCGAACGGACGCGGCGAAAGCTCGCGCAGGACGTCCTTCGCCTCGATCACCGGTCCTTCCGACAGCACCACGATGCGCTCGATGAAGTTCTGCAGCTGCCGCACGTTGCCGGGCCACGGCTCCCGCTCGAGCAGGTCGAGCGCGCCTTCTCCCAGCTCGATGCGCCGGCCGTTCGACTTCGCGTGCTCGGTCGCGAAGCGCAGCGCGAGCGGACGGATGTCCTCTGCACGCGAGCGCAGCGGGGGCAGGACCAACGGCACCACGTTGAGCCGGTAGTAGAGGTCCTCGCGGAACGTGCCCTTCGCCACCATGTCGGGCAGATCGCGGTTCGTTGCGGCGATGAAGCGCACGTCCACCTTGATCGTCTGCGTGCCACCAAGTCGCTCGAATTCGCGCTCTTGCAGCACGCGCAGGAGCTTCACCTGCATGTGAGGCGTGATGTCGCCGATCTCGTCCAGGAAGAGCGTGCCGCCGTCCGCGAGCTCCACGCGACCTGGTTTGCGCGTGGCTGCGCCGGTGAACGCGCCCTTCTCGTAGCCGAACAGCTCGCTCTCGAGCAGCGTGTCCGGCAGCGCGCCGCAGTGGAGCTTCACGAACGGCTTGTCCTTGCGTGTGCTTCCTTCGTGCAGCGCTTTCGCCACGAGCTCCTTGCCCGTGCCGCTCTCGCCCAGGACGAGCACGGTCGCCGTGCCGGGCGCCGCACGCTTGATCACGGCATGCACATCGCGCATCGCTGCGGACGTGCCGACCATGTCGCTGGGGCCCGATGGCGCGGGGGGGATCTCCTCCGCGCCGCGCTCACCCTGCGCGACGGCCTTTCCGAGCACGAAGAGGAGCTCCTCGCGATCGAACGGCTTCAACATGAAATCGGCGGCGCCTGCCCGCATGGCAGCAACAGCGAGCGCCACGTTGCCGTGCGCGGTGAGCATCACGACCGGCACCGCTGGCCAGCGCGAGGTGATCTCGGCGAGCAGCGTCATGCCGTCCATTCCCGGCATGCGGAGATCAGTCACCACGAGATCGAACGGACGCGCCTCGAGCGCCGCCAGCGCCTCTGCGCCGGAGCGAGCATGCTGCGGCAGGAGCCCTTCCTGCCTCATGAGCGCACCAAGGACCTTGCCCATCGCAAGATCGTCGTCCACCGTGAGCACGCTCTTTCCACGCAGGCTGGCTGCTTCCATGTGTATTGCCTCAGCCCGAAGGTAGCTGAATTCGCACGACCGTTCCCTGGGCAACCTTGCTCTGGAGCGACACGGAGCCACGGTGGGCCTGGGCGACCCGTCGGACGAATGCGAGACCCAGCCCGGTTCCGTTGGGCTTCGTCGTGTAGAACTCGTCGAAGGCGCGCTCCGCCTTTCGCGCGTCCATTCCGTGGCCTGCGTCCGTGATCGTGAGCGCGACTCCCTCCGGTGCGTCCATGCGCTCGGTGCGGACGGTCAGCTTGCCTCCGTCCGGCATCGCCTCGAGCGCGTTGTGGATGACGTTCTGGATGGCCTGCGTGACCAGGTCGGGGTCGACTCTGCACATGGGCAGATCCTCTTCGAGCGTGGACTCCACGGTGACCTTTGCTTCGCTGGCGAAGGGCGAAAGCGCTATCGCGCCGCGCACCACGTCGTTCAGGTCCACCCGGCGAAGCACTGGCTGGACGCGGCCGACGCGCTGGTAGTCGTCCACCACGCGGTGCATCCGATCGACCTCGCCCAGCATCACGTCGATGAACTCGTGCTGGACGTCAAGCGAACGGCCCTGCGCGCGCTCCTCCTTCATGAACTGCAGCGCGCCCTTGATGGTCGCCAGCGGGTTCTTGAGATCGTGCGCCATCTGGTTCGAGAATCGACCGAGCGTCGCGAGCTCCGACGCGCGCCCGCGCTGCACCGCGAACGACGAGACCACCTCACGCACGGCGGCGCCGACCACCACGGTGACCGTGATGGTCGCGAGCGCGAGCGCAGCGACGTTGCCGCCGAGCAGCGAGAAGACGGTCAGGTAGGCCGTGAGGCTAACGACCGCGAGCGACACCGTGTAGACCGCCGTGGAGAGCGAGAGATCGCGATCGAAGAAGCGGAAGCGGAACGCGCCGAGCGACACCAGGATCGTCGCGAACAGCGCCCCCAGCGGCGCGATCTTTGGCAAATGGAAGCCAACCTCCGCGAGCTCGTCGACCGTCGCTGCTGCGCCGCCGACGGCGAGGGCCGCGAGGACGATGCGAGTCCGCGCCTTCTCGCCGGGGTCCGCGTCGCGCAAGAGATGACGCACGAGGAGGAACAGGATGAGCGCGAGCGTCGGCGCCCACGCCGCCAGGAACAGTTCGTGCCACACGGGCGAGTCCAGCCATGCGCGCCCCCACCCCGAGCCGAAGCCCACTGCCGAGGACAGCGCGAGCGCGCCGAACGCGACGTAGGCAGCGACGACCGCGCGACCATAGCTGCGCCGCGCGCCCACGAACGTGACGATGAAGTGGAGCGTGAGCGGTCCGGCCATGGCGGTGGTGACCGCGTCCACGTAGCTGAAGAGCTCCGAGCTGTTCGCGACCTTGCGCGCGAGCGGCGCAAAGCAGAAGCCGAACATGTCGAAGCAGAGCAGCGCTAGTGGCAGAGACACGGGGCTCTTTCGGCCACGCGCGATGCTCAGCACGCCCAGGGTGAGGTTCCCGAGGGACGCGATCAGGTACATCCACTCGGTCGCGCGCATGAGAGAAGGTATATCGAGGAGATCACGAAGAGGACATCTGCACGAGGCGTTCCACGCTGGAACGCGCGCGATTTCCCCTCGCAGAGCGCGGATCGCGGGCAGCCGCCTTCACACCTGTGCAATGGCGTGCACACACCCTGGGCGCGAGAGCCACTCAGACTTGAGACCAAACGACCGTCCACAGGTGCGTGAGCCTCCGCACTTCTCCCCAACGCATCCTGTTGCTCGGCGCGCGCATCGCGCTTCTCCTCGGCACTGCCTCGTGCAGCGCGAGCTCTCCCGACGTGGCTGACGCCGCGCAATGTGCGACCCCTGGGCAGTGCAAATCCGGCAACAACGGCGAGGGCGGCGGCGTGCCCGCGAACGAGACGGTTCCGAAGTCCGTCGCATGCGTGGCATCACCCCCCGTCGTGCTCGAAGCCGCATGCGCGCCGAAGATGAGCCCCGCTGATTCGCTCGACCAGGCGCTCGCCAGGGTGTCACGCGACCGATGCTCCTTCGGGCACACGCTATCGGCACTGGAGACGAGCAAGCTCGACGTCGCCGACCCGCGCGCGTTCGTGGACATGGCTGCGCTGCTCCAGCGCTCACTCGACATGCCGGCACACGGCGCCTCGCTCGCGAAAGACCTCGATGAGGCGCTCGCATCGAACACACCCGTCACGCGCGCGATCGCCGCGGCGGCCTCGCGTCGTGGCGCGCCGGTCTCCGCGTGCGAGGACGCGGCGTGGTACGGAACGCGCGCGGGCGACCCCGCCCCACTCGCGACGGCACTTCTGGACGTAGGTGCTTCGGCGCAGGACACGAGCACGATCCCGCGTGAGCTCCAGTCCGCGCTCGCGCCGATCGTCCGCGCGATCGCCGCGACCACGAAGGAGGTGCAGGCCGCGCGCAAGGCGGACGCCGTCACGCTCGACCACCTCGCCACTGTCCCCACGTGGATGCTCGGCGTCCGTCACTTCGAGCTGAACGCAGACATGCTCTCCGCGCTGGACGCGGTCGACGTGGATGCGATCGTGAGATCCGCGGCGCGCGTCGCGCTGGTCGTGGAGGGCGCGAAGCTCTCGCGGTTCGCCGGCGTGAAGCTTCCCGACGTGACGCTCACCGCGCCGTTCGGTCGCATCGTGCTGCGAGGCGCAGGCTCACAAACGTACGAGCCCGATGGCGACGCGAACGGAGCGGCGTTTCTGCTGGATACCGGCGGTGATGACGTCTATCGCATCGCCACGGGCACGAGCACGGTGGCGGTTCCGATCTCCGTCGCGGTCGATCTGGGCGGGCGCGACACGTATGCGTACGCGGAGTCACCCGTGGCGGAGGACAACGTGGGCAGGCGCCTCCCGAGCGATCTCGCCGGACGTGTCCCGAACGACGGGCGCACGCTGTCGCGAACCCCACGGCAAGGCGCGGGCGTGCTCGGCGTGGGGTTGCTCTTCGATCTGGGTGGCGACGCGGACACGTATCAGTCACTCGTGGGCTCGCAGGGCATGGGCTCGCACGGCGTGGGCGTGCTGCTGGACGACGGCGGCGACGACACGTACGTCGCCGAGGGATTCTCGCAGGGCGCAGCCGCGTGGGGTCTCGGGCTCGCGCTGGATCTCGGCGGCAACGACAAGCGCACGCTGTACACGTCGGGGCAAGGCTTCGGCTTCACGAAGGGCTTCGGAGCTATCGTCGACGCGAAGGGCGACGACGCGTACGTCGCGATCGCTGGTTCGTGGAGCGGCGCGCCGAGCTCGCTCGCCGGTGACATGCTGTATCCGAGCGCACAGCTCCCCGGTCCCCCGGCGTCGCCGATCGCTGGCAACTGGTCGCTCTCGCAAGGCGTGGGCGCGGGACACAGGCCAGACTGGCCGGACCCGGGCTTCCCCTTCCCCGGCGGCATCGGCGTGCTTCGCGACGCGTCTGGCAATGACACGTACGGCGCGGGCGTGTTCGCGCAAGGCGCTGGCTTCGTGCAGGGGCTGGGCATGCTGCTCGACGACGCGGGCGACGACGCCTACGACGCGCTCTACTACTCACAAGGCGCGGCGGCGCACATGGGCCTCGCGCTCTTCGATGATCGCGCGGGCAACGACCGCTACGACACGCGCGTGCCTCTGCAGGCGGCGGCCCTGGGATTTGCGCACGATCTCTCGAGCGCCCTACACCTGGACGAGGCCGGCAACGACACGTACACCGCAACGAGCCTCACGCTCGGCGTGTCAGAGGACAACGGCACTGCGCTCTTCGTGAACGCCGGCGGCGCAGACTCATTCGTTGCGGCGGGCGACTGCCTGGGCGTGGCGCTGATGGAGACGTCGCTCACTGCGACGCGCCAGATGCTGCCCACCGTCGCCGTGTTCCTGAAGGCCGGCGGCACCGCGACCTACCAGATCGATCAGAAGAGCGTCCCGCACGCCGGCAAGAGCTGGGGTGATGACCGCGAGGGCCGCAACGCCGCCGGCATGGACCAGCCCGCCGGCAAGGTCACGTTGCGATGACCTGAGCGGACGGCAGCGTTCAGCGCTGCTTGCCGCGTGCACGGAGCGCGTGCTTCTTCGGGGCGGTCGCGGTCCGCGGCGATGCCGTCGCATAGACACGCACGCCGCCGTTCTCCTTCCGTAACAGCTTGCCGTCCGCAATGAGGGTCTCCACGGCCCCGTTGAACGCAAAATGCCGGCCCTTCATGAGCAGCGAGTCGAGCCACCACACCAGGTTGTCCGCGGGCATGGGCGCGCCGTGCATAGTAGAAATGGCGCAAGCATCGAAGCTCAGCATGGTGCACCGATTGCTCACGCTGGCCTTGCGCGCTAGTGAGGGCGGCATGAAGACACGCGTCCTCGCTCCCGTGGTCCTTGGTGCGCTCTTGCTTGCGTGTGGCGACAACGCGCCGCCGCCCTCCACGCCCGTGCAGCCGATGGCGCCGCCGTCCGCAGCTCCTGTGGCGCAGCCCGTCGCGAGCACCCCCGCCGCGCCCGCGAGCGTCGCTGCGCCCGCCGAGCCGACCCCCGAAGAGAAGAAGAAGGCCGAGGCCAAGAAGGCGCTCGAGGAGGACCGCGCCAAGTGGGACGTCAGCCACAAGAAGGAGCTCGAGCGCTGGACGGCGGAGCTTCACGCGCAGGCGAAGACCCTCGCGGAGAAGGCGTATCCGACTGGCCACGCGGCGGTCGCGGCGATCCTCGCTGGCAAGCACCGCACGCCCGAGCACGCTGCGCGCGACAAGTTCCGCCACCCCCAAGAGACGCTCGATTTCTTCGGCGTGCAGCCGAACATGACGGTGATCGACATCGGCCCCGGCGATGGCTGGTACACGGAGATCCTCGCTCCCATGCTCTCCAAGAAGGGTCACTACGTGGCGACCGGCGGCGATCCGAACGGCCCGTCGGACATGCGCGGTACGTTCTACGCGCAGCGCTTCAAGAGCTTCACGGAGACCTCGCCCGAGCTCTACGGCAAGGTCGAGATGATCGTGATCGACAGCAAGGCGCCGCACCTTCCGCAGGAGGGCACTGTGGAGATGGTGCTCATCATGCGCGGCGTGCACGGTATGGTGAACGGCGGCACGTGGGACCTGTGGCTCAAGGAGATCACGAAAGCGCTCAAGCCGAACGGCGTGCTCGGCATCGAGGAGCACCGCGCCAAGGCAGACGCGGACCCGAAGGAGAGCGCGAAGAAGGGCTACGTGCCCGAGAAGTTCGTCGTCGACACCGTGACCGCCGCTGGTCTCACGCTCGATCGCAAGGCGGAGTTCAACGCCAACGCGAAGGACACGAAGGACTACCCGGAGGGCGTGTGGACGCTTCCGCCCACCTACCAGCTGGGCGACAAGGAGCACGACAAGTACGCCGCCATCGGCGAGAGCGATCGCATGACGCTCAGGTTCGTGAAGAAGCCCGCTGCCGCCGCTGTCGCGCCAACTCCCGCGAAGAAGTAGCGCGCCGTCACCGTCTCTTCAGCGCGGCTTCGCGCCCATCGCCACGCCAATGGTCGAAGCGATGGGCTCGTTGCTGACTGCGCCGACGGGCACCGCCGGCGTGATGAAGAAGCGCCCTTGCATGCCGAGCGTGCCGGCCGTGGAGACGTTCTCGACGACGCCGTCGATCACGGTCGCGATGCGCGCCTTCGCATGGGCCTTCGCGAATGCCTCGTATCGCTCTCTCGAGGCCGGCGTGAGATCGACGACGACATGCGCGTGCAGCGGGTCCGTGTCCTCGTCGTACCAGATCTGCGGATCCCTGAAGTCCGCGCTCTCGAGCAGCCGTGGCTCACCGGTGAACCAGGTACGGACGGACGTCGGCCCGTGAAAGCTCGTCGCGTCGTCCGGGCCGCAGCGAAGCGTCGCGCCTTTCGGAACAGCGAGGCCGCGAGCCGTGAGCCGCGCGCACGCAGACACGATGGTGTCGTTCGGCAACAGAAGCGCTCGCGATGGCGGCTCGCTCTCGACGACCGGCAGGAGCTCGATGACGCGCGCACGCGTTGCAGTTGGTGCGTTCGCTGACGGTGATGGTGACGGTGACGGTGATGGGGGCGGAGGCGATGCGTGAGCGCCGGCAGGAGCATGAAGAAGAGGTGCGGAACGGAGCGGAGGTGTCGCACGTGAACAGCGTAGCGGCTCTCGTCGTGAGTCACGAACGCAACGCAACCGCGTGAGGGCGTTCCTGGCGAAGAACCTCTGAGCTTTACGCGGAGCACACGAAGCGGTCGAATGAGTCCATGAGGCGACCGATCGCAGCGGCCCTGCTGCTAGTGGCGTGCACACCGACGACGCCGACGAGGAAACCGACTTCGACCTCGACTTCGACTTCGACCTCGACCTCGACCCCGACCTCGACCTCGACCTCGACTTCGACTTCGACCTCGACACCGACCTCGACCTCGACCTCCGACCTCGGGGAGCTTCACGAGATCTTCCGTGTTGCCGCTTGGGATGCGACGATCGTCGGGAGCGCCGTTATTGTCGCGGATCCGAGCCTGGATTCGATCTCCGCGTTCGAGGCGACGACCGGTGCGCGACGCTGGAAGACGCTGGTCGCGCCGAGCACGCGTGGCGGGCGTCATACGCTCCGGGCGCGTGCGTCCGCGCCGAACGAGGTCCTCTACTGGGCCGGCAACAACATGCATCGCGTCGACGTGTCCACCGGCAGGCTTCTCTCGAGCGAGGCAGTGCCGATGAGCGATGACTGCTCGTTCTCGGAGTCGGGGACCGCGTGTGCCTTCGGGTGCTCGTGTAGCGTGCAGCTCGCGTCGTGCGAGAGCGGCAAGTTGATCGGCGCGCCGTTCAGGAAGACGTATGTGGAGATGTTCGGCCACGACGGCGAAGCGCCGCACGCGGGCTGCTTCGGTTCGGGCGTGGGGCTCATCGGCGGGGGCGCGGGCATCGGCGTGCTCGAGGTCGAGGACGAGAAGTCGAAGGTCTACTCGGTGTTCAGTCATCCTCACGTGATCGTCGGCGTGGATCTCGCGTCGGGTCAGGAGCGGTGGCGCTCCGATGCCCTGGCCCACTTCTCCGCGCGCGACTCGGGCGTCGTCGGCGATCGCGCCTTCCGCGGTGGCTCCGAGGGCGAGCTCGATCTCTTCGACGTCAGGGATGGTCACGTGCTCCATCATCGCGCCGGCAAGCACGTGGATGGCGTCGTGCCTCGCCACCTCATGATCGCGGACGCTGCGCATTCGGAGCTCTTCTTCTCGTTCGAGCAAGAGGCCGCGCTCATCGACACCACGAAGGGCACCACGATCTGGCGAGCGCCCCTTCCCGCGGACGCATGGGGCACGGTCGAAGGCGGCAGCGTGGCGGAGTACCGCGTGGACGCGGGCGACAAGCCGCTCTCGCTCGTCGTGCTCGACCGTCGCACGGGCGCCGTCAAGGGGCGCGCGCCCCTGCCGCGAAGGAGCAGCGTGCGTGAGGCTGCGCGCGGCGGCTTCTACGTGCTGGGTCGTGAGCTCGCTGCATACGACGCGAGCGGCACGGAGCGCGCGCGGCTCACGGCGGTGTCGCCACCCAATCTGCAGGTGGGCAGCGACTGGGCGTCACTCTTCTCGAACGAACAGCTCGCGATCCTCGATGCGAAGGACCTGCACCGTGTCGCGCTCTTCGCTGGCTCGTACACGGTGAAGCGCGAGAGCGCGCTTCTTGCGCAGATGCTCGTTTACCGGTTCATCGACAATGGCAGGAGCGGAGGGGAGGCGATCGTCCTCTCCCGCTGACCTACCCCACCCCTGCAGGGCCCGACGTGGCGGTAGGTATGGCGGCCGGAATCGGTCTATCCTGGGTTGGTGATCAGCAAAGCAACCGTGCTCATCATCGACGGTGACGAATGGATGGCGCGCTCGCTCGCGACGTTCCTGAAGGAGCGCCGCTATGCGGCCCACGTGGAGCACGGGGCCAAGAAGGGCTTCGACCGGGCACGCGCGCTGAAGCCCGACTGTATTGTATGCAATATACAACTACCTGACATCGACGGCTTCTGGGTCGCGCGCAGCATCCGCGCAGAGACCGGACCGGTGGCAAAGACCCCGTTCGTCTTCCTGACCGAGGCGGGCGACAAGGAAGCCAGGCTCAAGGGCTTCCGTGTTGGCGCGGACATGTACCTGGAGCGCCCCTACACCCACGAGGAGGTCGTCGCTCAGATCGAGGCATTGATCGAGATGGCCGAGCGCCTGCGCGATTTCGAAGCCGCGCCCTCACCCGCGAACGAGCCTTCGTCGCGCGCGCTGGGCATCATCCTGAAGGGTGACATCGCGCGCATGAGCGTGCCCACCGTGCTCACGATGCTCGAGATGGAGCGGCGCACGGGCGAGCTGATGGTGGAGTGCGACGACGGCAAGATGGCCATCTTCTTCCTGGGAGAGGGCGCCTGCACGGGCGCGCGCTATCAGAACCTGCGCGCGAAGCCGGTGGACACGCTGCGCCACGTGCTGAACTGGAAGATCGGCAAGTTCCATTTCATGGTGACGGAGCACCAGAGCCCGGCCTCGCAAGAGACGCCGCTCTCGATGTCGCACATGCTGCTGGAGGCGTCGCGCCTCAACGACGAAGCTGACGCGAAGTAAGCAGCCGCTCCCTACGGTCGCTCTGCTTGCTCCAGGTATTGCGCTCCCGCTGGTGCTACTGGATGCACATGACGCCGCGCTTGGCGCAGATTCCGCGAAGCGGATTGCAACAGTAGAGGCCGTCGGTGCAGGTGTTGTCGCCGCAGGCCACGCCGTGCACGAGCGTCTCGTGGATTGTGTTGTCGCTCTTGTCGATGGTGAGCGTGCCGTCCGCGTTGGACAGCGCATGCGTGTAGTCGCCGATGATGCGCGAGAAGTCGAGCGATGGCTTGTCGAAGGACGTGAGCGTGAGCTTCCCGCCGTTCGACTTGTAGACGCCGGTGACGACGTCCACGTTCGGGCACGGCGTGGTGATGCAGCGCACGCCGTTGTCGATGTGAGCGGTGAACTCGTGACCGTGCACGAAGCCGCCGAGCGTCTGCGCGTTCTTCGACGTGAACTCGATCGAGAAGATGGGGCCGTTCGAGCTCACCCAGATGCCCTTGAGGCGCGACACCGCGAGGTCCTGCGTCGCCGTACCGTCGGTCTCGTCCTGGGACGTTTCCGCGGCGCAACCGGCAACGGAGAGCCCAACAGTGACGAGGGCGATGGCAAGCTTGGCGACGTTCATATGCTGGTACCGGCTGGGGAAAAGGTCGGCGGCGACCCGTTGTGAGACGGTGTAGGTACCACTCTCTTTTCTGTTCGCAAGCGATTTTTACACCCGCGTAATGATCCTTGTGGGAAACGGCGGTCCGCGCAAATCTGCGCCCGTGCGGAAACCCACGGCGTACTGGGACTACATCAAGGTGGAGGAGCTGCTCGCGCTGCAGGCGGGCCTCGAGGCGTCCGACGCCGGGCTCACCAACGACGAGGTGCTCTTCATCACGGTGCACCAGATCGACGAGCTCTGGATGAAGCTCATTCTGCGCGAGCTCGTCACGGTGCGGAACCTCTTCGCCACGTCGAAGGTGCCGGAGCAGGCGCTGGCGTCCGCAGCGCGCGGCATCGAGCGCATGGCGCTGCTGCTTCATCACATCGCAGAGCACTTCGCGGTGATGGAGACCATGACCACGCGCGACTACCTCGCGTTCCGCGACAAGCTGAACCCCGCGAGCGGCTTCCAGTCGGGACAGCTGCGCGAGATCGAGATCCTCATGGGCCTCGCCGACGATGAGCGCATCCCTCTCGGTCACGAGGGCAGCTACATGCTCGCGCTCAAGAACCACGACGGCACTGCGTCGTCCGCGAGCAAGCGCGTACAGGCACGCCTCACCGACAGGCCCACATTACGCGATGCCATCAACGAATGGATCTATCGCACGCCGGTGCAGGGCTCCGCGCCCGGCCAGCCGGACGACGCCGCGAAGGTCAGCGCCTTCATCAACGCCTATTGCGCCGGGCACGCGAAGAGCGGGCAGGCGGCGCTGGAGCTCGCGCTCGCGGGTGCGCTCACGCCCGAGGACGTCACGCGGCTCCGCGCCCGCTACGAGAAAGAAGCAGAGAGCGCGCGAGCGTTCCTGTGCGGTGAAGACGTGCCTGCGGAGAGCCGCGCAAAGGTGTCGCGCACGCGCGCTGCGCTCATCTTCATCGAGAGCTATCGCGAGCTGCCGCTGCTCGCGTGGCCGCGCGCCGTGCTGGACGCGATCGTCAACTTCGAGCAGGCGTTCGTGATCTTCCGCCAGAGACACGCGCGCATGGTGGAGCGCATCATCGGGCGGCGCACGGGCACCGGCGGCTCCGCGGGCGTGGACTACCTGGATCAGACGGCGCTGAAGTACCGCATCTTCCGCGACGTGTGGGCGGTACGCACCATCCTCGTGAAGGAAGCGGAGCTGCCGCCGCTCGAGAACGCAGCCTTCTACGGCTTCGTGGGCGACAGCACGCCGCCGGGCGCCTAGCCCAAAAAACCCAGGCGGCCTTGTCTCAGCGGTTCAGCAGCGCGGTGACGGAGGCCATCACGCCGGCGCGCTGCGTGCGGAGCCGCACGTAGAGGTGATCGCGGTCGGTCTCGATCGCGCCGATGCCGACGATGGGCGTGATGACCTCGAGCGCGCGACGGATGCGCGGGTTCTTTGCGAGGTTCGGCACCTTCATGAGATCGACCACGATGCGATCGTTCTCGGCCTCGATGATGGCGGCGGGGCGCTTCGGGATGAACTTCACCAGATTGCCGGGCTTCGAAAGGTCGAGCGCGCCAGACTTGATGAGCGTCGCCACGGGCGAGTCGCTCTCGCCCACGAGCTCGAGCTTCACGTCGCGCAGGCGCACGGTGATGCGCATGGCATCTGGCGAGAGGTACACGTCCTCGATGCGGACGGCCGCAGAGGCCTTCACGCTGGTGCCCATGGCATCCACGATCGCCGAGAAGCGGATCGCCGGCGGCGCGGCCGTGATCTGCACGTCCTTCGGTGCCTTCTTCCCCGTCGCGACCTCCTTCACGAGGTAGCGCAGCGCCGCGAGCGGGAGACCGAAGCGCAGGGTCGCCAGGTTCACGGCTGCCCGCACCACCTCGTCCGGGTTCTTGCGAAGGTAGGACAGGGAAGCAGAGATGAGCGCGCGCGGGTTCGGCCTGGCCATGGGTCAGCCAGTCTACTTCACCAGGGCGTCCCAGTGCTCGGCGATTTCTTCGGCCGTCCACACTCCCTGAGACTCGTCCTTGAACCTGCCCTGCGTCTCGACGACCTTGAACGCGTACATGCGCGCGCCGGCCACCGCCAGGACGTGGCCCGTCTTGTCCCCGGAGAGGTGACTCGCGAGGAAGAGCGCCGCGGGCGAGACGTGCTCCGGCGTCATCGTCGACACGCCGGTGAACATGGGCAGGTCCTCCGTCATGCGCGTCTTTGCGATGGGCGCGAGCGCGTTCACGGGGATGCGGTGCTTCTGCAGCTCGATCGACATGGTCCGCGTGAGACCGTAGATGCCGGCCTTCGCCGCGGCGTAGTTCGACTGGCCGAAGTTGCCCATCATGCCGCTCACGCTCGTGGTGTTGACGATGCGCGCGCGCGCGCCTGCGGCTGTGTCTTCCTGCGCCAGTGCCTGCTTCACGAACGCCTGCGAGCAGAGGAACGTGCCCTTGAGATGCACGTTGATCACGGAGTCCCACATGGCCTCGTCCATCTTGAGGAAGCTCTTGTCGCGCAGGATCCCGGCGTTGTTCACCAGGATGTCCGCGCGCCCGAACGCGGAGACGGCCGCCTGCACGAGGTTCGCTGCGCCCTCGCTCGTGGCAACGGAATCCGCATTGGCGACCGCCCTGCCTCCGGCCTTCACGATCTCCTGCGCGACCGTCTCGGCTGCGGACGCCGCGCTCCCGGTGCCATCACGCGCGCCACCCAGGTCGTTCACGACGACCTGCGCGCCTTCCCTGGCAAAGAGCAGCGCATGAGCGCGCCCCAAGCCGCCGCCAGCGCCCGTGATGATCGCGACCTTGCCTTCGAGGATGCCCATGCGCGTAGCCTTATGCTCGCGGAGGGACGACCGCAAGCGCACTTCCGCCGTCGATCTGACGACGTCATGGAGCACGTCGCGCTCGAACCTTACAGGCTCGCGGCAAAACGCCTCCAGCGCGCTCCCAGACGACGGAGCCGCCGCGCTTTGTTGCCCGGGCCCGCCCTTTCCGCGATAAACTCGGGGTTTACGTGCGCCCGAAAGATCCGAGCAAGACGAAGAAGCTGAGGACGGTACCGCTTCCGGTTTCGTCCGCTCCGGCTTCCCCGACCGCGCAGCCGCCGAACATGCCGGGCACGTCGCCGGTGCCGCCGGTCGCGCTCGGGTCGCAGGGCCGCATCTCCGCGTATGGTCCGCCGTCCTCGGACAGCTGGGTGTCGGAGGGGCAGATCGTCACGGAGCGCACCACGGAGCCGTCGCTCACCGTTCCGTCCACGCACGACACCGAGACCGCCACGCTCACCGTGATCACGGGCTTCAACGCCGGCGAGGTGTTCATGCTCGACGGCGACTCGCTCACGATCGGGCGCGGCAACGAGTCCGAGGTCCCCGTCGAAGAGGCCGGCGTGAGCCGCGCTCACGCGCGCCTGAAGAAGGCGGGCGAGACCTGGTTCCTGGAGGACCTGGGCTCCACCAACGGCTCGTTCGTCTCCGCGGTCCGCGTCAAGAAGCCGGTCGCGCTGACGCGCGGTGATCGTGTGCAGCTCGGCCCCACGCTGATGCTGCGCTTCGACATCATCGACCGACGCGAGGCGGAGCTGCAGCACCAGCTCTACGAGTCCTCCACGCGCGACGGGCTCACGCGCGCGTACAACCGGAAGTACCTGATGGAGCGTCTGCAGGCGGAGGTCGCGCACTCACGCCGCCATCGCGTGAAGATGAGCGTGCTCATCATGGACCTCGATCACTTCAAGCTCCTGAACGACACGTACGGCCACCTCGCCGGCGACGCCGTCCTGCGCGCCGTCTCCATGACCGTGCATCGCCTCATCCGCGTGGAAGATCTGCTCGCCCGCTACGGCGGCGAGGAGTTCGTGATCCTCGCGCGCTCTACCGGCCGCACCGAGGCCACGCGCCTGGGCGAGCGCATCCGCCGCACGATCGAGGAGCTCCGCGTGCCGTCTGGCAGCAAGGAGATCAAGGTCACGGTGAGCATCGGCGTCGCGCCGCTCAACGACATCAGCGACACGGGCGGCCCGAACGAGCTGCTCGCCATCGCGGACGAGCGCCTCTACCGGGCGAAGAAAGAGGGACGCAACCGCGTCGTCTCGGTCGATACGGCGGGCTCCCCGGAGTAGACTCCGAGGGAGAGGCAAGCTGCTCCGATGCTGAAGCGTTTCTTGTTCGTGCTGCCGGCGGCGCTCTTCGTCTGCCTGCCTTCGTCGTGCAAATCGAGCGACTCGGGCGGAAGCGCCGACGCCAACGACGCCGGTCCGACGGAAGACACACCGCAGCCGCCCGCAGAGGTGACGTTCCCCGCGGGCTTCGCATGGGGCTCCGCGACCGCTGCATTCCAGGTGGAAAAAGGCCTGACGGCGACGGACTGGGGCGCGTGGGTGAAGACGGCCGGCAAGATCAAGAACATGGACGATCCGGACGTGCTTGGCCCCGACGCGCTCGCACACATCGACGACGACATCGCGCTGCTCACGCAGAGCGGGCAGAACGCGTATCGCTTCTCGATCGAGTGGGGCCGCCTGTATCCCACGAAGGCCGCGTTCGACGCCGACATGCCGGACATGGCAGGCGTCACCGCATACGACACGCTGCTCACGAAGCTGAAGGCCGCGGGCGTCGCTCCGTGGGTGACCCTGCATCACTTCTCTTCACCGTCGTGGCTGTCGGACCCGAGCATGGCCGACGCGCCGCAGGCCTGGGAGCGCCCCGAGATGGCTGCGCTCTTCGTCGAATGGTGCAAGCGCATCGCGAAGCGCTGGGGCGACAAGATCGATCACTACATCACCATCAACGAACCGCTGAACCTGGCGCTCGGCGGCTACGTGCAAGGCAGCTTCCCGCCCGGGCAACTGCTGGCGATGGATCGCACGTTCGCGGTGGTGAAGGCGGAGGCGAAGGCGCACGCCCAGGCCTTCGACGCGATCCACGCAGCCGATACGATCGACGCCGACGGCGACGGCAAGTCGGCCCTCGTGTCCATGGCGTTCCACCAGCGCGCATTCCACGCGTACGACGCGACCAACCCGGACGACGTCGACGCCACCGCGCGCGTGAAATATTTCTGGAACGCGTGGCTGATGAACGCCGTGGTCAAGGGCGACTGGGACGACGACTACGACCAGAAGTACGACGGCCCGAACGACAAGCTGGGCGACCCCACCCTGAAGAACCACGTCGACTACCTGGGCGTGAACTACTACTCGGACACGCTCATCGCGCGCAGCCACGGCGTGGTCATTCCGAAGATCAACGCGAGCGTCATCCAGGATCACATCCAGGACAGCCGACCGAAGAACGAGCTGTGGTGGGACGTCTACCCGCAGGGCATGCGACAGGTCCTGGACGAAGCGAAGGCGTACGGGTTGCCGATCGTCATCACGGAGAACGGCATCGCGGACTCCACGGACGTGAACCGCGCGCGCTACCTCACGGAGCACCTGCAGCAGGTGGGCGCCGCGATCGCCGCAGGCGCGGACGTGCGCGGCTACTTCCACTGGTCCTTGATCGACAACTTCGAGTGGGCGAACGGCTTCTGCCCGAAGTTCGGCCTCTCCGCGTACGATCAGAAGACGAAGGTCCGCACCCTGCGTGCGAGCGGCCAGCAATACAAGAAGATCATCCAGGCAAAAAAGATCGCCCAGTCCGACCTGGACGTCCTCCCGCCGTACGTCAGCGCCCCGGTAAATCCCTGCAACTAACGAGCCTCACCCGCATACGCCCCGCATACCCGCCGCATACCCGCCGCATACCCCCCGCATCCTCCATGCGCCGAAATGTGTGTGCTCGCGTGGTGCTGGCGAGGTGCGTGGGAACCGTTACGATCTCGATGTTGGGGTTCGTCACATCGGGAGGTCGGCCATGCGTGTCGTTCGTTGGGCTCCGTTGTTCGTGCTTCTTGGATGCGTGAGCGGTGCGCCGCCTGCCCCCACGCAGGAGGCCGCGCCGATCGCCACCGAGAGCGTGAAGGTGCTCGAGCCAGTCACCGCGACGAAGCGCGTGGACATTCCGGAGCGTGAGTTCGACGCCACGCTCGCGCGTGATCCGTTCCGCGTTGCTGCGAAGGAGCCCACGCGTCCGCCGCCGAAGGATGAGCGGCCTCGCAAGGCGCGTCGCTTCGCCGTATCGGAGCTCAGGCTCGTGGGCCTGGTCACGCAGACGGACGATCCGCGCGCGATGCTCGTCGACCCGAATGGCAAGGGCTGGGTGGTGGGCAAGGGCGAGCTGCTTGGCCGTGCGGAGATGAGCGGCGACTCGCAGACGCAGACGCTGACCAGTTGGCGCGTGGACCGCATTCGCGATGGCGATCTGATCCTGGTCCGCGAGGACCCAGCGAACGGCAGGGCCGCCCCGGAGACCCGCGTGCTCGCGATGCGCACGAAGGAAGACCAGAACGCGCAGGCGGACGATCGTCTCGAAGACGACTGAAACGGCGCTCGTTCTTTCGTGGTCTCGCTAGCCTGAAGGATGCTGGACCTTGTTCGCCTTGCGCGAGCGATCGGAGAGTAGCTATGTCGAATTCACGGATGCGACTCGGTGCGGGCTTGCTGGCGTCGCTGTCGATAGCTGCCGCGGTCGCGTGCGGCTCGAGCAGCGTGGGCCTCCCGTTTTCAGACGACACGGACGGCTCCACGGGTAGCGATGACGCGTCCACCATGCCGCCCGGCTTCGGCGGCCATGACGGGCAAGCGATCACCGACGCGGGCGATGCGTCGACTCTGCCGCTCGTGATCGCGCCTGCTGCTCCCGCACCGCTCGACGTGACTGCTGGCAGTCCGCTTCCGACCCTCGCCTTCACGGCGACCGTGAACGGCGCGAAGGTAGCGCCCGTGTGGTCGGTGGATCGGGGCGAGATCGGCTCGATCAACGTCTCCTCTGGCGTGTTCACACCGACGGGCACGCTCGGCGGCACCGCGAAGGTGACCGCGACGCTCGGCGCGCGAACCGCGAGCGCGATCGTCACCGTCAACATGCATGCGGGCCAGAACGGCGCGCTCCCGGGCGATCAGCTCGGCGATGCGGGCGCGGGCGGTGCAGGCGGCGTCGGCGGTGAAGGTGTTGGCGGCGCGGTGAGCCCGGCCACGAAGACCGCGCTCCTTGGCGCAGCGACCGCAGACAACGCGAGCTGGCTCTACCCGTACGACGCGACGGTATGGCCGCGCGGTCTCCTGCCACCGCTCCTCCAGTGGGCACCCGGCACCGGCGCGGCGGACAGCGGGGCTGCCAGTTATGATGCAGTATACATCGATCTGAAAGAGGCCCACTACGAGTACCAGGGCTTCTTCTCCGCCACGGCCACGCCCTTCATCCACCATCCCATCCCGCAGAGCGCGTGGACGGCGCTCGCGAACTCGAACCAGGGTGAGCCCATCACGGTGTCGCTCACCTTCTCGATCGGCGGCGCGGCGTTCGGCCCCATCAAGGAGACGTGGACCATCGCGTCCGGCGAGCTGAAAGGCATCGTCTATTACCAGTCCTACGGAACCCAGCTCGTTCACAACTACAACGGCGCGATGTTGCCCGGCGGTGGCACGGGCCCGTTCGGCGCGGCCACGCTGGGCATTCGCTCTGGCGACACGTCACCGTCGCTCGTCGCTGGCGCCAACGGCGGCACCAACCAGTGCCGCGTCTGCCACAACGTGGCGGCGAATGGCGGCACGCTCATCACGGGTCAGTTCGACAACGGCGTGGAGAGCGTCTACGACCTCAAGGCCGACGCGGGCGAGATCGTGATGCCGCTCACCACGAACGGACAGTGGGGCTGGGGCGCGCTCGAACCGAATGGCAACTACATGCTGACGAACGCCGCCGACATCGCAGCGGCGGTGACCAAGGGCGCCGACACGACGGACAACAGCGGGCTCTACTGGGTGCCGGACGGCGGCCCCATCGCGGCCCCGAACCTGCCCACGTTCAAGGCCGGAATGCCGGCGTTCTCTCCCGATGGAAAGCACGTCGCGTTCAACTACACGGGCGGCGCGCTTGGCGGTGCGCTTCCCGCGGCTGACGGCAAGTCGCTCGGCGTGCTCGACTTCGATCCGAAGACGTACGCATTCTCGAACCCACAGCTCCCGTTCACGCCGACGGTCGCGAACACCGTCGTGGGGTGGCCGTCCTTCCTGCCGACCAACAACTCGATCATCTTCGAAGTGGAGGACAGCACCACGGGCTCGGAGGCCTACACGACGCGTTCGGTGAACGACGGGCCCAACGTGAAGCGCGCGACGTTGTGGTGGACCAAGTCCGCAGGTGGCGGGGCCGTGCAGCTCAATCGGCTCAACGGCTATGCGGCGAACGGCACCACGCAGACCATCCCGACGGGCCCCAACAACCACGCGGTGGACGCGAACCTCAACTACGAGCCGACGGTGAATCCGATCGTGTCGGGTGGCTATGCGTGGGTCGTGTTCACGAGCCGGCGCCTCTACGGCAACATCGCCACGGTCGATCCGGGATGGAGCGATCCGCGCTACCAGGAGATCCAGGATAAGCCCACGACGAAGAAGCTCTGGGTCGCGGCGATCGATCTCAACGCGCCCGCTGGCACCGACCCCAGCCACCCCGCGTTCTACTTGCCGGCGCAGGAGCTCTACGCCGGAAACTCGCGTGGCTTCTGGGTCGTCGATCCGTGCCGCAGCGACGGCTCTTCTTGCGCGACCGGCAACGAGTGCTGCGGTGGCTACTGTCGCCCCGGCGGCGACGGTGGTGCGCTCGTGTGCTCCAACGCGCAGCCCAGTTGCTCGCAGCAATACGAGAAGTGCAAGATGGACACGGACTGCTGCGGCAACCAGTCCGGGGCGCTCACGTGCATCAACGGCTTCTGCAGCCAGCCCTCGCCCCCAGGCGTGAAGTGATCTCAGGAGCAGCAGATGGTGCTGCGCTCAGGGTCTGCGGGTGACGACGATGTGGCCGTGATGTTTGTTGTCGGGGTAGCCGTAGCGGAAGCTGATCGGCTCGTGGCCCTTGAATGCGTTCTTGAAGTCCGTGGCGTCGCGGTTGTTCACGGGGCCGAACGGCTCGGGCCACTCGTACTGGCCGTAGAGGTCCTGCACGAAGCCGTACTGCTTGGCGATGCGCGGCGGGAAGCCCGTCGTGTCGGAGATCATGCAGTCCGTGTGCGTGGCGAGCCAGTTGCGGATCACCCCAAAATTCCCGTCGTTCCAGAGCAAGTGGCTCGCCGCCTTGGTCATCTCGCTGACCTTGCCGCCTGACGACTGCGCCTCGCGATCGAGGTACTTGAGGAGGTAGGGGCGCTTGCCCAGGTTGCCGTCCGACAGATCGAACGCGATGTGACGGAGCACCTTCGTGGGCCCGCCTCCCTTCTTCTGGAAGCGGGTCTCCACGTTGTCGAACGCCTGCTTCTTGGTGCGTGGATCGTTGAGCTCCGCAGCGGTGAGGTAGTGCACGCTGCCGTCGGGCTGGATCCAGAAGTAGCGGAGCGCGGTGGGCTCGTAGCCGTGCACGACGAGCGCGGCCATCGTGAATGCGACCTCACCAGCGATGCCGTTGCGCGAGTCGAGCTCCAGGTTGACGGTGCGACTGTGCGCCTTCAGGAACAGCTTCGCGAGGTGATCGCGCAGGTTGCGGAGCTCGTGTTCGAGCTTCGTCTTGTCTGCCTTCAAGATCGTGCGCGCGTCACCGATCGACTCGAGCGAGATCGTGGTGAGCACCATCGCGTCCGGATAGGTGGCGAGCGCGCTCACGAGATCGCCGCCGCCGAACGGATACACGACGGTGGTGGGCAGGCCTTTCGGCCTTATCTTGTCGAGGAACGGCCCTGCGACCGCGAGCCAGTCCTTCTTGTACTCCTCGTAGTTGGGGCGAAGCTCTGCGCAGTGCTGGTCCACCATCTCCTGCGGGAGGTTCTTCGGAATGAACGCGTTGTCGGCGTCCGCGCACGCGGCCACGCGATAGACCGCGCGCACCTCCGCGAGCAGGTTCTCTCCCTCGAGCGGCGCCTCGGCCACCGCGACGGGCGCGGCATCCGTGGATGCATCCGCGACGGCGGCGACCTCCACGCTGGCGTCCAGCACGGGGGGTGTCTCCACCACGGGCGCCCCAGCGTCGACGATGGCGCGCGGCGGCTCTGGCGGCGGGGGCTTGGCGGGGCTACATGCGGCGAAGCCGGCAACGGACGCCGCAACGACAGAACCGCAAAAAAACAGCGCAAACGGGGACAAGCGGGGGGGAAGGCGGCGGCTCACCGGCGCATCATGCCCGACCCTGCGGCCCGAATAAACCTCGTCTGTCGCCTGCACCCCAAAGATTATGTAGGCTGCGTCACCGATGCGAAGGGCAAAACTCCTCCTGTCACTCCTCCCGCTCGTTTCCCTTGTCGTGCTCCTCCCGGCGCGCGACGCCTTCGCGGGCTGCCCCGGCGAGAGCCCAGGTGATCCGGCATGCGAACCGATCCTCAGCGTGATGATGCCGAGCGTGTCCGGCGCGGGCTACATCCCGAACGGGAACCTCGGTGCATACTGGGGCGCAGGTATCGAGGCTGACCTCTTCTCGTGGTCGCACAACAACCCGGCGTTCGGTCCTTCGCAGGGCAAGATCCGGTTCAACATGGACTACCTGAAGGGCTCGCGCGAGGGGAAGAACGCGCTCTTCTATGACGTCGGCATGATCGTCAGCTTCGAGGGCAACTCGAGCCGTCGCTTCCTCATCCCGTATGCCGGCTTCGGCTTCGGCGGCCTCACGGAGACGGACTACGGCACGCGGCTCGCGGTCGACGGATCGCTCGGCGCGTTCCTCGTCTACACGCGGCCGTTCGTGCTCACCGCCGAGGCCGCGTACTTCGTTCCGTTCACCCAGTTCGAGACGTTGCGGGGCGTGATGCCGCGCGTGGCAGCGAGCTTCGCGCTATGGTGAACGGTTGTTCGATAGTGGACCTTCCTGGCGCTCCAAGGGCCAGCGCGGGAGCCGTGGCAACGCGACGAACCGGCGAGCCCGGCGCCCGATTGCCCAATGACGGAATTGTCGCAATCGCGTGGCGTCGGTCGCTTTGCGCTGGCCAAGGGTTTGGCGGGCTCGCCGCTTTTGTCACGCTGCCGCTCCTCGGCTGGCGGGTCGCACCAAGCCCTCGCAGTTGGAGTGTTGTGCAGGCCCTGAACATGATGCGTTTCACCGGGAGGCTTTCATGATCGAGCTCACCGTCAATGGTCAGACGCGCACGGTGGACGTGCCGCCGGAGACCCCGCTGCTCTGGGTCCTTCGCGAAGAGCTGGGCCTCAACGGCACCAAGTTCGGCTGCGGTATCGCTCAGTGCGGTGCATGTACAGTACATCTGAATGGCGAGCCCGTGCGCTCGTGCGTGACGCCCGTGGGGGAGGTCGACAAGAAGCCGATCCTCACCATCGAAGGCGTGGCGACGGGCGGCACGTTGCACCCGCTGCAGCAGGCGTGGATCGACGAGGGCGTGCCGCAGTGCGGGTACTGCCAGTCAGGCCAGATCATGAGCGCGCTCGGCCTGCTCAAGCGCGTTCCCAAGCCCACGGACGAGGACATCGACGCGGTGCTCTCCGCGAACATCTGCCGCTGCGGCACCTACTGCCGCATCCGCAAGGCGGTCCATCGCGCAGCCGACAACATGACGCCTGAAGCGCCGCCGCCGAAGAAGCCGGCGGAAGGGCCCGCCGTGAAAGTGGGCAAGTGATGACGTTCAGCCTCAATCGCCGTGACTTCTTGCGCACCGCGCTCACGGCCAGCGGCGCGCTCGTCTTCGAGATCGCATTGCCTGGCTGCGGCTCTGGGTTCAAGTCGTTCGGCATGGTCAAGCGCCCGGACGGCGGCGCGGACTTCGTTCCCAACGCGTTCATCAAGATCGGCACGGACGACAAGGTGAGCTTCGTGCTCGACCGCGTCGAGATGGGCCAGGGCACCATGACGTCGAGCGCGCAGCTCGTTGCGGAGGAGCTCGAGATCGCCCCGGCGGACCTGGGCGTGGAGCTCGCGGGCGCAAGCGCCGCGTACAACAACACCGCGCTGCAGATGCAGCTCACCGGTGGCAGCACGAGCGTCGTGTCTTCGTTCACGTCGCTCCGCACGGCAGCCGCCATCGCGCGCGAGATGCTCCGCACGGCCGCGTCGCGCACGTGGGGCGTGGCGCTCTCCGACTGCAAGGCCGAGAACGGCGCGATCATCCACGTGCCTACCGGCAAGAGCCTCCGCTACGGCGCGCTCGCGAAGACCGCCGCCAGCATCGAGGTCGACACACCGAAGCTCAAGGAGCCGAAGGACTGGAAGTACATCGGCAAGCCGGTGACGCGCAGGGACGCGCGCATGAAGGTCGATGGCAGCGCCGTCTACGGCATGGACGTCGTCCTCCCGAACATGCGCACCGCGGTCATCATCCGCGCGCCGGGCGTGGGCGCCAAGCTACAGGGCGTGAAGGCACAGGAGGCCCTGAAGGATCCGGGCGTGGAGGCTGTCTTCGAGATCCCGAACGCCGTCGCCGTGGTGGCGAAGAGCTACTGGCGCGCGCGCAAGGCCGCCGACAAGGTCGTCGTCACGTGGAGCGCGTCGGATCCTGGCGTGGACAGCACGCTCCTCGCGGCCGCCTATCGCGAGCGCGTGACCCGCGACGCGTCCGTCATCCACGCGCTCGGCAACAACGACGACGCAGTGAAGAACGCCGACAAGACGATCGACGCGGTCTACGAGCTCCCGTACCTGGCGCACGCGACCATGGAGCCGCAGAACGCGACCGCATGGATCCACGACGGCAAGTGCGATGTGTGGGCGCCCACGCAGTCGCCGTCGCTCGCCGCTGAGGTCGTACGGAGAGTGACCGGCATGTCCATGGACGACATCTCCGTCAAGCAGACGCTCGTCGGTGGCGGATTCGGCAGGCGAATTCAGCAGGATTACGTCGAGGAGGCCGTGCACGTCGCGATGCGCGTGAAGTACCCGGTGAAGGTCGTCTGGTCGCGCGAGGACGACATGAAGAACGACGGCTACCGACCCATGGCAACCAGCGCGATGCGCGGCACAGTGGACAAGAAAGGCAACATCTCCTCCTGGAGCCACCGCATCGCCACGCAATCCATCGTCGCGCAGTCTGGCGCGTTCATGGCGGCGTTCGCGCCACACTCCGCGCCCATCGTCGCGAAGATGCAGATGGGCGCGCTCGGCGGTGGCCTGGCCGGTCTTGCTGCGCGTGGCGGCATCGCGGATCCCACGTCGATCGAAGGCGCGGCCGAGATCCCGTACCAGATCCCCGCATTCAAGATCGAGCTCGCGCCGATCGAGCCGCTCGTCACCATCGGCTCGTGGCGCAGCGTTGGCGTGTCGCACACCATCTTCGTGGTGGAGTGCTTCATCGACGAGCTCGCGCACGCCGCGGGCCTTGATCCGTTCGAGGCACGTCGCAGGCTGATGAAGAAGGGCTCGCCCGAGCTGCGCATCCTCGAGCTCGCCGCGGAGAAGGCGGGCTGGAGCACGCCGGCGCGCGCAGGAGTCTTCCGCGGCATCGCCATGGCAAAGGCGTTCAACAGCTACTGCGCGGAGGTCGCCGAGATCTCCGTCGATCCGGTGCGCGGCCTCAAGGTGGAGCGCATCGTCGCAGCGATCAATTGCGGCACGGTCGTGAACCCCGACATCGTGAAGATGCAGGTGGAGAGCTCCATCGCGTATGGCCTGTCCGCGGCGATGCGACAGGAGATCACCTTCAAGAAGGGCGTCGTGGAGCAGTCGAACTTCCACGACTTCCCGCCGCTCCGCATGCACGAGATGCCGCAGGTCGAGGTCCACATTCTCGAGAGCAAGGAGCCGCCGACTGGCGTCGGTGAGCCCGGGCTTCCGCCCATCGCGCCCGCCGTCGCGAACGCCATCTTTGCGGCGACCGGCAAGCGCATCCGTCGGCTGCCGTTCTCCGTGTCCGCGAAGGAGCTCTTGCGGTGACAGAGGTCCTTCGCATGCAGCACGTGCTCGGGCGCGCGCGCTCCAAGGGCACGCCTGCGGTACTGGCGACGCTCGTGTGGCGGAAGGGCTCCACATACCGCCGCGCCGGCGCGCGTGCGATGATCGTAGGTGACGACGTCACTGGCCTTCTCTCTGGTGGCTGCCTGGAGGCAGACATCGCGGAGCACGCGAAGACGATGCAGGCGCGCGGCGACACGGCGGCGTACGTGTCCTACGACCTCGCGTCGGAAGCAGCGGACTCGCTCCTTGGTATCGGTCATGGCTGCCAGGGTGCGCTGGGAATCGTGCTCGAGGCGCTCGCGCCTGCCGGCTCTGCAGAAGATGCGATGGCGCTGCTCTCCGCTCATGCCGAGAGCAGCGAGCCCGGCGCCGTGGCGCACCTGCCGCACCCGGACACCGCAGGCGGCGCGGGCGAATCCGTGCAATCTACACCCATGGCCCCCATGACCGTCCGCCGCCTCTGGCGTGTCGGCGGGCGCGAGCACGTGCAGGGCACGCTGACCGCTTCCGAGCGCACGATGCTCGCCGCGAGGCTCGACCAGTGCATCCGCGATCGAAAGACCACGGAGAAGGACGGCATCGTCACCGAGTACCTCCCGCGACCCGTGTCGCTGCTCGTCGTGGGCGCTGGCGCCGACGCACTGCCTGTCGTGGATTTCGCCACGGGCCTTGGCTTCCGCGTGACCGTGATGGACCATCGCGCCGCGGCCCTCGCCCACCCGCGGCTGGCATCGGCAGTGCGTGAGCAGGTGAAGATCGCAGACCTGGCGGCGGCCGCGGCGAAGGCCCGCGCGCGCGCAGTGGTGGTGATGACCCACAACCTGCGCGCAGATCAGGCCGCGCTGGAAGGCGTGCTCGGTCGGCCAGAAGCGGGGCCCGCAGAGGCACGCGAGTACGTTGGCGTGCTCGGCCCGCGCGCCCGCACGGAGAAGATGCTCGCGAGCATCGGCCTCACGTTCGCCGCGCGCCCGGAGGTACGCGCCCCCGCAGGCCTGGACCTCGGGGGTGACGGCGCGGACGCCATCGCGCTTGCGATCGTCTCCGAGATCCACGCGCGCCTTCACGGACGTGACGGCCGCTCGCTCACCACGAAGGAAGGTCCGATCCATGAGCCGTGACATCAAGATCAAGGGCGCTGCCGTTGCGCTCCTTCTGGGCGTTGGGCTGACCGTCGCCTCCGAGGCCCGCACCGAGCCCAGGACCGGCGAAGAGGCGTACCTCGCCATCAACAGCGTCCTCCAGTCACCACGCTGCATGAACTGTCACCCCATGGGCAATGCGCCGCTCAACGGCGACGACAGCCTCGCGCACCGCATGAACATCAGCCGCGCGAGCCTCAAGGGCCTGCAGTGCAACACGTGTCATCGCAACGAGAACGGCAAGACGCTGCACTCGCCGCCGGGCGTTCCGGGTTGGCGCCTGCCGGATCCGGAGATGCCGCTGGTCTTCCAGGGGCACACGCCGCATTCGCTCTGCGAGCAGCTGAAGGATCCGAAGCGCAACGGCAACCGCACGCTGCCCGCGCTGCGCGAGCACATGGACCACGATCCGTTCGTGATGTGGGCCTGGAACCCGGGCCCGGGCAGGACGTTGCCGCCGCTGTCGCACGCGGAGCTGATGTCCGCGGTCGATCTCTGGATCGCCAAGGGCGCGCCGTGCCCCAACTGAACGGCAGCACCAGAGTCGCGGATCGCGACAGCGCGGCGCACGGCCTTTCGTCGTTGCCTGGCGTTCGCGAGGCGTTTCCCGCGCTCTCGGAGTGGATCCACGGCGAGCCGCTCGTATATCTGGACTCTGCGGCCACCGCGCTGAAGCCGCGCGGTGTCGCCGACGCCGTGGCGCGCGTCTATCTCCATGGTGCAGGTGCGGTCGACCGCAGCGCACACACGCTGGGCGCACGCGCGACGACGCTCGTGGACCGCGTGCGCACGGATCTCGCGGAGCTGCTCTGCGCGTCCGTGGACGAGATCATCCTCACGCGCGGCACGACCGACGGCCTGAACCTGGTCGCGATGGGCTGGGCGCGCTCACGGCTTCACGCCGGTGACGAGGTGCTCGTGACCGCGCTCGAGCACCACGCGAACCTGCTTCCATGGCGGCGCGCGTGTGAGGAGGCCGGCGCGCGACTCGTGACGGTACCCACGCGCGACGGCGACATCCACGCGGACGACGTGGCTCGCCTGCTCACGCCACGCACGAAGCTCGTCGCCCTGACGCACGTGTCCAACGTCACGGGCGCAGAGCTTCCGGTCGCGAAGATCGCGGCGCTTGCTCACGCGGTCGGTGCCGCAGTCGTGGTGGACGGCGCACAAGGCGCGGCCGTTTCCGACGCGGACGTGCGCGCGCTGGGTGCTGACTTCTACGCGATGAGCGGGCACAAGGTGTACGGGCCGTCCAGCACCGGGGCGCTCTTCGCAAGCCGCGCGCGTCAGGCGGAGATGACGCCAGTGACGCTTGGCGGCGGCATCGCCCTCCGCGTATCCGCCGACAGCGCAACGCTCCGCGATGGTCCGCAGCGCTTCGAGTCGGGCTCGCCCAACGTCGAGGGCGCGGCCGGTCTCTCCGCGGCGCTCGCGTTCCTCCAGACCATCGGCAAGCACGCGCGCATCGCGCACGCACGGCGCCTCGCCACGTACGCGGCTGAGGAGCTCGCGCGCATCCCGGGTGTACGCGTGGTGGGCGCGCCCGCGCAGCGCACGGGCATCGTCTCGTTCGTGCTCGAAGGCGTCCACGCCCACGACGTCGCGACCTGGCTCGACAGCCGCGGTGTCGCGGTGCGCGCCGGCCGGGTCTGCGCACACCCTGCGCTCGATGCGCTCGGCGAACGAGAGATCGTCCGCGCGTCATTCGGGGTCTACAATGATGGCCAGTGCGTCCGCGCCCTGTGTGCAGCGGTCCAGTCGGTGAAGAAAACCTTGGGGGCGTCATGAGCGCAGGTGACTTGTACGGACCGGAGCTCGTGGACCACGGCAATCAGCCGCGCAACAAGCGGAAGCTCGCGCGTGCGGACATCTCCGCGATGCGATCGAACGCCTCGTGCGGGGACGAGGTACGCGTCAGCGCAGCCGTCACCGGTGAGAAGCTCGTCGACGTCGTGTTCGAAGGAGACGGCTGCCTCGTGAGCCTCGCATCCGCGTCGATGCTCACGACACTGGTGAAGGGAAAGAGCCGCGAGGAAGCGCTCACCCTCGTGGGTCAGGCACGCACGTATTTCGACAAGCTCGGCGACGCTCCAGCGAGCATGCCTGGCCTTGCCGCGTTCTCTGGTCTCTCACGATTTCCCGTGCGTCGTGCGTGCGCGCGCCTCGCGTGGGAAGCGCTCGCGAATGCGCTCGTGGAAGCGTCGCCCACGGCGGCCTCCCGCACCTGACGACGCTTCATGATCGTCAGGTGAGTCGCGTGACGTCGTCCTCGGTGTCCACGTCGATCTCCGCACCCGGCGCGTCGATCACCGCAATCTCACCGGCGACACGAGCAAGGATCTTCCGCGCGCCCTCGTGGTCTCCGAGAGCGCGCAGCGACGGCAGCAGCGATCTCCCGAAGAGCGCCGGCACGCCCACCGTCCCTGCATAGCGGCATGCGGCCCCGAGCACGCCGCCGGCCTCGAAGCTCGAGACGAGCGAGCCGAGCAGCGCCGCATCCACGAACGGCTGATCGCAGAGCATGACGAGCACCGCCGTCGCGCCACGCTCCTCCGCGGCAAGGACGCCCGCGCGAATGGACGTGCCGATCCCACACTCCCACGCCGCGTTTTCGACGATCTCCGCGCGCGTGCCCACGAGCTCCGGCGCCATCTCGAGAGGCCGATCTCCGAGCACGCACAGGACATGAGCACACGACGTGTTGCTTGCCGCCCGCACAGCCCGATGAAGCAGTGACTCGCCTGCCACTCGCACGAGCTGCTTCGGACGACCGAGCCGCCGCGAGCCTCCCGCAGCAAGCACGATCGCAGCGATGGGGCCGACGGGGCCGACGGGGGCGGCGGTGGGTGGCTCGGTCACGCCTTCAGTTTGCGTGTGGCTGGCAGCAGTTGTCACCGCCTCGCGACACCTCTCGAGAAGGCGCACATGCACCCACGCATCTGGATTTGCCCTGAATCGTGCACAAGGCATGGAAGAAGTGCGACGGCACGAAGGGTGCTGTTGGGCGAGCATGCTCCGCACAGCCAAATCCGCCGCGTTCGTCTCCATCGTGTTCCTTCTGCTGCACTGCGGGTCCGAGGCCGCCCCAGGCGAGGACACCACCTCGACCGAGCAGGACATGAGCACCGTGATCCACACGACCTACGGCATCACGACGTTCGGTGGTCCCGGCGACTACCAGACGCTGGCGTGTACGAACCAGAACTCGAGCGAGGAACGACCAGCAGTGGTTCGTCGCGTCCTCGCAGCGCTACGGGTGCGGCGTGCACCTGAAGATCACGACTGCCTCCGGCAAGTGCGTCGTCGCGCGCACGGACGACGCAGGCCCCGCTACATTCGTCGAGAGCCGCGCAGGCGTCGCGGTGCTCGACTCTTCTCCGGCGGTGACGAAGTACCTGTTCGGCATCAGCGGTGGCCTTGGCTACAGCGATCTGCGCGACCACCCGGGCCGCTACAACGTGACCGCGGTGAAGACCACGCTGCCGCTCGGGCCTTGCGATGGGTCCGCGTCAGGTTCGGGTTCGGGTTCAGGTTCAGGTTCAGGTTCAGGATCCGGGTCGGGGTCGGGGGCTAGCTGCAGTGGTGACGGGCAGTGCAACCCTGGCAACGATGGCTCGGGCATGATCTGCAGCGCCGGGCACTGCGTTCCGGGCTGCCACTCGAACGCGCAATGCCCCGGCAATACGACCTGCGTGTCCGGTTCTTGCCAGTAACGGCTCCTCCCCGTTGACGTCGGCCCGAGTTGGGTGATAGCGACTTCACTGCGTTATTTCGCACGCGCTTGAAGCCTGCACGCTCGACAATCACGAGGAGGAACGACGATGACTGTGGACGTGAAGAAGCTGTTCAACGAAGAGCTCCCGGCGGCTCTCACCAAGAACGCCGAGGATGCCAGGACCATCGGCGCCAAATACCAGATGAACATCACCGGCGAGGGTGAGTGGTACATCGACGTGTCCGCCACGGGTCCGGTCTGCAAGGCCGGCAACGAGACGACCGCCGACTGCACCATCACGATCGCGGCGGAGGACTTCCAGAAGCTGATCGAGAACCCCCAGGCGAACGGCATGCAGCTGTTCTTCGCGGGCAAGCTCAAGGTCGCGGGCAACCAGATGCTCGCGATGAAGCTCCAGAAGCTCTTCTCCTACAAGGCCTGAGCCAAACCCGGAAGCGGGAGATCCGGCAGAACGGATCCAACGCTGCAACGCCTCGCATGGCCATCGCCACGCGGGGCGTTTGCTTTTTTGTTATGACAGTGGCCATGGGGCCTCTCTCTGGAATCAAGGTGCTGGATCTGAGCCGCCTCTTGCCGGGGCCGTTCGCGTCGCTCGCGCTCGCGGATATGGGCGCGGTGGTGGACAAGATCGAAGACCCAGGTGGCGGCGACTACCTGCGCCACATGCCGCCGCAGATCGAAGGTACGTCGAGCATCTTCCTGGCGCTCAACCGCGGCAAGCGCAGCGCCGTGATGGATCTGAAGAAGCCGGAGGCACGCGCGCTCTTCCTTCGCATGGTGAAGACGTACGACGTGCTCCTCGAGCAGTTCCGGCCCGGCGTGCTCGACCGCCTCGGGCTGTCGCACGACACGTTGCTGGCCGAGAACCCGAAGCTCGTGATCTGCGCGCTGACCGGCTACGGGCAGACCGGGCCGCTCGCGAAGAAGGCTGGTCACGACCTCAACTACCTCGCGCGTGCAGGCGTGCTCGCGTTCCAGGGTCCTCCGGGCGCGCCACCTACGCCGCCCGGGTTCCAGCTCGCGGACGTCAGCGGTGGGCTCTACGCGGTCATCGGCATCCTGGGTGCGTTGCGTGAGCGCGATCGCAGCGGCAAAGGCGCTGTCGTGGACGTCTCGATGCTCGAATCAGCGATGGGCTTCGCGATGAGCGGCATCGGCGCGTTGTTCGGCGGGCAGACACCGGCGCGCGGGAACGAGCCGCTGTCGGGCGGCATCGCGCCGTACAACACGTACGCGACGAAGGACGGAAAGTACGTGACGCTCGCGTCGCTCGAGCCGAAGTTCTGGATGGGGTTCGCGTCCGCGGTGGGGCTCAACGCGGAGATGGGGGCGCTCATGCCGGGGCCGCATCAAGCGGAGCTCAAGGCGAAGCTCACGGAGATCTTCGCCGGGCGCACGCGCGCCGAGTGGGAGGCGTTCTCCGCGCAGCACGACGTCTGCCTCGAGCCCGTGCTGGAGGCGAACGAATTGATGCAAGATGCACACATTCGCGCGCGCGGGCTCTTCTTCGAGATGCCATCGCCGTGGGGAAACATCCCGCAGATGCGCCTGCCAGTCACCCCAAGAGACGTCTCCCAGATGCGGCCTCCGCCGAAGCAAGGCGAGCACACCGACGAGATCCTGAAGGAGTGCGGCGAGACCGAAGAGACCCTCCGCGCACTGCGCGAAGCGAAGGCCGTCTTTTAGATCTTTCGGTACTCTTCTATGAACTCCCAGTCGGCGATGATGCCCTTCTTCAGGAGGACCGAGAGGAGCGCGGCGATGATGGGCTCCCACTGCGGCTCGTCGCCTAGGATCTCGCTGGCGTCGGCGCCGTGCGAGACGGCGCGGAGCGCGCTGATGAGATCGCGCGCGGTGAGTCCCTCCGAGATGCCGCCCGCTGACGGCGGGACGGAGTTGCGTCGATTGCCGTTGCGCGCGGGCAGCTGGAGGGTGGTGCCGTCGAGCAGCGTGAGCGCCACCATCCGTGGCTTGCTCTGCCGCGCGGGCGGACGCTCCGAGCCCGAGCCGGAGGGTGGCGGGCTGCTACCGCCCGGCGGAGGAACGCTGCCATACGCGCTGGGCACATTCGGCGGAGGCGGGACTGAGGGCGGGCGCGGCGCCGGTGAGCTCATGGGGCGTCCATCGGCCGTGCGGGGCATGTTGGGCGCTGGCGGAGGCGGCGGCATGGGCGGTGCGCCACCAGGACCAGAAGGCGCGGATTGCGGGGCCGGCGGCCGTGCTGGACGGTCTCGAAGGGTGGAGGGCGTCGGGTCGGGCATGGCCGACTGCGGGGGAGGCGGAGGTGCCACCATGCCCTCGCCATCGAAGTAGTAGACGCGGATGGCGCTCCGGATGTCCGCCGGGGAGGCGATCATCGGTCGTGTGGGGAGCTGGGCGGCGCGCGCGACCTCGGCGAGCGAGAGCTCGTTCTTCGGGTCGTCGGTTGCGACATACAGGGTCTCGCCCTGCCCCTTCACGTGGCGCACGAAGATCGGAATCAGGCAGTATTTCTCCGCCATTTCGCGAGGAACGCGGTTCAGGAGCTGGCGTGAAAAATCGATATGGTAGAGCGACACCCACGGCACGCCGAGCTGCAAGCTGAGGGTCTGCGTGAGCTGCGCTTCGCTTATCCACCCGCGCTCGAGGAGCACATGGCCGATCTTCTTGCCAGGGGGTCGGGGCTGGGCGAGCGCCTCCTCGAGCTGTTCGCGCGAGATGACCTTGGCGTTGACGAGAAGCTCACCGATCAGGTGCTTGGCCACGTCGCAATCCTACCCAGGCGCCTCGTCCGCGCAAAGGTAAAGACGGAGGCCTTCTCCGTTGTTCCGGTCGCTGAAATCGCGTGATAGCTTCGACGAGGGGTATTTCCGAGACGGTACTTACCTAACGAATGCGACTTTGTCCCCAATGCCAGAGCACGTGTGACGACGGACACAAGTTTTGTCCGTCCTGCGGCTTCCCCGTAAGCAAGGTCGCGACGAACACGGACGACCCGATGATCGGGCGGACGCTCCCGGGCGGATACATCATCCTGGACCTCGTCGGCATCGGGGGCATGGGGCGCGTCTACCGCGCCGAGCAGACTGCGCTCTCGCGCACGGTCGCCGTGAAGGTCATTCACCCGCACCTCGTGGGCGAGGAGAACACCGCCGCCCGCTTCATCACCGAGGCGCGCGCCGCGAGCCGGCTCAATCACCCGAACTCCGTCGGTGTCATCGACTTCGGCAAGACGGACGATGGGCAGCTGTACCTGGTCATGGAGTTCTTGCGCGGCAAGGATCTCGCGCGCGTCCAGTACGAGGCCGGATCGCTCACGTTCCGCCGCACCGTCAGCATCCTGCGTCAGGTGCTCGCGGCGCTCGCAGAAGCGCACCACCTGGAGATTATCCACCGCGATCTCAAGCCAGAGAACATCATCCTCGAGCCCGTGCGCTCCGGTGGCGACTTCGTGAAGGTCGTGGACTTCGGCCTCGCCAAGATGCGCGCGGAGACCGCTGCGCCGGGCATCACCAGCCCCGGCATCGTGTGCGGTACGCCCGAGTACATGAGCCCGGAGCAGGGCCGCGGCGACACGCTCGACCCGCGCAGCGACATCTACGCAGTCGGCGTCGTCATGTATCAGCTCCTCTCCGGGCGGCTGCCGTTCGAGGCCGAGTCCCCGACACAGGTCGTGCTCATGCACATCGGCGAGCCGCCGAAGGACCCGCGCGAGGTCGCGCCCGAGCGTGAGATCCCCGCGTCGCTCGTGATGGTCTGCTTGAAGGCACTCCAGAAGGAGCCAGAGCAGCGGTTCTCCAACGCCGACGAGTTCTCCGAGGCGCTCGACAACGCGATGGCGGAGATCGACCGGGTCGCGCCGCGCCCGCTGATTGCGCCGCAGACGGTGAAGTGCGCCAAGTGCAGCGGCGTGAACCCGTTCACACAGAAGTTCTGCGGCGACTGCGGCGTGTCACTCGCGGCCGCGAAGTCGCTGATGCCGCCAGCGCCCATCACCGATGAGTCGGCCGAGACCAGCGGACCGGCTGTGGTGAACCCGGGCGGCGGCCCGCCGAAACCTGGAATCGGAATTCAGAACGGCCGCGGTGACGCCAACGAGCCCCAGCAGTTCCCGCTGACCCTCGTGGGTAGGGACGAAGACCTCGCCTGGCTCAACGATCGCCGCAACGACGCCAAGAGCTCGCTGATCGGCGCGCGCGTCGTGGGTGACTCCGGCATGGGCAAGACCCGCTTGCTCAAAGAGTTCCTCACGAAGTGCCGCGCGGCGGGCGACGTCGTCGTCATCACCGGCCCGGACCCGAACTGGGCCGAAGTCGGCTATTTTGCCCTGCGCTTCGCGATCCGCGCGCTCGCCGGCCTGTCCGAAAAGCCTGGCCCCAAGGACTGGGCGAACGCGAGCACGGAGGCACGCCGTGGCCTGTCCGACGTGTTCGACGCCGAGCGCGACGCCTCTGCACGCCTCTCACCCGAAGAGCGCAGATACGCGGTCGCAGACGCGCTCCGCTGGGCCATCGTGCGCGCGAACGAGCGCTCGGGCGGCAAGAAGGTCATCGTCGCGGTCGACGACCTCAATCACATCGACGGCGGAAGTCGTGCGGCGTTCGCTGACGCCGTTGGTGAGCCGCCGCTCGTCCCGGCCCTGCTCGCGATCACGTATCCGCCCGGCGCGGACCCTGGCTGGCCCGCGAGCACCGCGTCTGCGCGCGTCCTCACGGGGCTGGACTCCGCGGATGTCGGCAAGCTCGTCTCCGGCAAGCTCTCGGTCAGCTCGCCCGCGTTCGGTCCCGGCCGCGGCATCGCGCCGCTCTACGTGGACCAGCTGCTCCGCTTTGCAAAGGAGCAGGGCGGTCAGCCGCCGCCGCGCCTGGCAGACCTCATCGCGCTCCGCGTCGAGCGCATGCCGCCCAACTCGCGGCGTGTGATGCAGGCCATCGCCGTCTTCGGCGATCTCGTCACCGCGCCCATCATCGTGCGCATGGTCTCCGATCGCACGAAGGTGAAGGACGCGATCGATCAGCTGCAGAAGGCGGGCATGATCGAGGTCGACGGCGAGAACCTGAAGATCACGCACCCGCTCCTGCGCGAGGTCGTCCTCGCCACGATCCCGAACGCCGTACGCCGTGAGCTTCACGCGCAGGCCGCCACCATCTCCGAGGAGACGGGCGCCGCGATCGAGGCCCGCGCCCTGCACGAGTTCCAGGCACAGAACACGTTCCAGGCGCTCATCCTTCTGGAGCAGGTCTCCACCAAGTGCACCGAGCGCGGCGACACCATCGGCACCATCACGGCGCTGCGTCGCGGCCTGGAGCTCGCACGACGCGAGCTGTTCCGCGGTGAGCTCGAGGACCCGCTACGCGCGGTGCTCATCTTCTCCCGGAAGCTGGGTGAGGCGCTCACGCAGGCCGGGCAGTTCACCGACGCAGAAGGCGTGCTTCGCGAGGCGCTTGATCTCGCAGGGCCGAGCGGACAAGACCGCGCGCGCGTCCTGGGCGCCCTGGCGCAGGTGTCTTCGGGGCGCGATCGCCGCCAGGAAGCTCACATGTACCTTCGCGAAGCGCTCGAGCTCGCGTTCGAGTCCGGCGCGCATGAGCTGCTCTTCCAGCTCGAGGACTTGAAGAAGTCGATCGCCTCCGTGTAAGAATCAACGCCCGATCTCCATGCAAAACTCTCGTTTCGCGCTCACCCGGGTAACTTTTTCGTTGATGGTCCCGGCTCTCGTCACGCTCACCGCGCTCACCACCGCGTGCGAAAACGAGGCGACCGAGAGACCGCCCGTGGTCATGCCGCCGAAGGGCGTCGAGACTCCGAAGTGGCTCGCGGACGCGACCGCGCGTTGCGCGATGGCCGCGAGCTGCGCTCACGAGCACGATCCGCCGCGCTTCTCCGACCCATCCACGTGCGTCGCCACCTTCGGTCTGCGGCTCGCACGCGGCGAGAAGGACGCAGTGTACCAGTGTCTCGGCGCCGCTAAGACGTGCGAGGCCGTCGGCGCATGCCTGCACGACGGCGACGATCCGCGCGCGGTCCGCTACTGCACCGCGCACACCGGCGTGCTCAGCGCGTGCGACGGCGACTACCTCATGTCTTGCAGCGGCGACGACGCCGGTGAGAGCGTCAGCGTGAGCTGCGCGGACATGGGCGCGCGCTGTAGTGACACGAGCGTGGCCGGCGGGCTCATCGTACGCGCGTGCTTCTCCGAAAAGCTCTGCCCGCGCGGCATGACCGGCTCCCGGTGCGACGGCGACACCGCGCTCGTGTCATGTCATGACGGCGCCGTGGAGAAAGCCACGTGCGGCGCTGGCACGAGGTGCGTTGCGCGAACGGACGTCCCCGGCGAGAACGCCGCCGCATGCGAGCCCACCTCCGGCGCGCGCTGCACCGAGCTCGATGGCAAGCGCTGCGACGGCGAGAAGCTCGTCGAGTGCGTGTCGCGCGGCCACGGCGGCAGCGTTCGTGTCACGGACTGCGCGGCAGGCGGCATGCGATGCGCGGGCCGTGGAGCACGCGCAGGTTGCTATATCGGCGGCGAGGTCGCGTGCGATGCTGCGCCGCCCACGTGCGACGGCGAGGCGCTCTCCTTCTGCGCGAACGGGCGCATGACGCGTGTATCTTGCACACAAATGGGCTTTTCTGCCTGCAGCCCGGCTGCGAACGGCCCCAACGCCGCGTGCGTTGTTCCGAAGGAGCGATCCCGCTAGCCTGTCCCCGAAGATGTCGTCGCACACGTCGCCCCCGGCACCCACTCCCTCTTCGACCGAACGAGAAGCACCGACCATCACGGTGAAGCGCATTCACCGGCGCGACCTCAACCGCGTGTGGGACTTCCTCAAGCTCGTGTTCCGCGACGTGAATCGCGAGACGGTGGAGTACCAGCGACCGCGCTTGAAGAGTCGCTTCCTGGAGACCTACGAGGAAGAGGGCACGGAGCAGCTGCTGTTCGTGGCGCCGAAGAACGGCAAGGACGAGATCGTCGGCTACGCGGAGTGCTCGTTCGAGATCGTCGGCTCCGATAACTGGATGAACGAACGCTACTTCGAGCGCAAGGAGATGCGCCCGCTCTACGTGGAGGAGCTCGCGGTGCACCCCGACTACCAGGGGCAGGGCGTGGGCAACTTCATGCTCGAGCAGATCGAGCACATCGCCAAGGTGCGCGGCTGCACGCATCTCGTGCTCGAGGTCGCCGAGAACAACGACAGCGCGCTGAAGTTTTATCGCAAGCGGAGCTTCTACAAGCTGGACGCAGCGCTGTTCCTGGCAAAGAAGGTCACCACCGAAGAAGAGCTCCTGCCGCCGCGAAAGCTGAAGAAGAAGCCCGCACCGCACGGCGCTTCGAAGGGGGCCGCAGCCAAAGCTGGGGCGGCAAAGGGCGGCGCCGCGAAGAAGCGGAGATCCAATGGACGCGCGGCGTCTACCGAGCGAGCGCCCTCGTGACAGAGCCCGCACGACCCGTCGGCAAGAAGAAGGGCGGAGCTGGCTGCGGCACCGTGATGCTCATGTTCGCGGCAGTCGGTGCCATGGGCACCATCATGTTCGTGGTGTCGCTGGTGCGCGCCTTCTCCACGGACGAGGGACAGCAGCTGACGCACGGCTTCACGGAGGTCGCGACGCTGGTGCAGGAGGCGCAGACGGCGCCGGGCGCTGAGGACGTCGCCAAGGAAGGCGGCTGCTTGCAGGCGCTGGTGCTGGACGCCGACAAGCTGGCGGGGCTCTCGCCGTCGAGCGCCGTGACGGATGGGGGCAAGACGCGTCGCGGTCCAGAGAAGACGCTCGTGACCTGCCAGGTCGGATTGGCGAAGGCGCCACCTGAATGCCAGGCGCTCGCACAGGTCTACGTTCGCGTCGCACATCCAGCTGCTCCGTTCCGCGTGGCCGTGGCGAAGCAGGGCGATCCGAACCGCACGTGCGATCGCGTGTTCGACGCCAAGGGACAGCCGATCGTGTCGAGCCCCGAGACGACCGCTGCGATCATGCAGGCGATCGATGATGCCGGCGTGGCCGCGCTGCTCTCCGCATCAGCACTTCCTCCCACGGTGTCTGTGCCGGCGCCAGTGCCACTGGCCGACGGCGACGGCGGAGCTCACTGACATGCCGCCGCGACCGGAGCGCCATATCGCGCGGTGGGATCTGGACAAGACCTACCTGCGCACGGAGTTCGACACGATGCGCGACCTCGTGAAGACCGCGCTCGAGCGCGCGGACGAGAAGCGCACGAACCCAGGCGCGGCCTCCCTCTTGCGGGAGATGCGGCGTGCGAACGTCGCGGTGCACATTCTCTCGGGTTCGCCGGAGCAGATGCGACGCAGGCTGGAGGACAAGCTTCGCCTGGACGGCATCGCGTGGGACAGCTTCACGCTGAAGCCGAACCTTCGCAACATGCTCAAGCTTCGCTTCCGCGCCATGAAGGACCAGCTGGGCTACAAGCTGCCGGCGCTGGTCCTCTCGCGTCAGCGCCCGCGGGACTCTTCACTTGCCGACGCGAAGGAGACGCTCTTTGGCGACGACGCGGAGGCCGACGCCTTCGTCTACTCGCTCTACGGCGACCTCATGTCCGGCGCGGTGGGCCCGGACGAGCTGTCCGTCGTTTGCGTGAACGGCCGCATGTACGAGGACGTCGCGGAGGAGCTGGTTCAGGCGGTGCGGCGGATCGTGCCGTCCAACGTGGTGGAGCGCATTCTCATCCACCTGGAGGGTCAGACGCCGCCCGACGATTTCCGCATCTACGGCCCGCGCGTGGTGCCGTTCTACAATTACCTGCAGGCTGCATTCGTCGTCTTCGAGGACCAACGTTTGCCGGCAGAGGCCGTACTTCGCGTGGCGCTCGAGCTCGTCACCGAGCACCGCTTCGATGGGCAGCGACTGGTCCGGAGCTACGCCGATCTCATCCGGCGTGGGCACCTGCGCGGCACGGGCGTCGAAGAAATCGCCGCTGCGTTCGAGGGCTGGGTCTCGCGCGAGCACGTCTTCGCCGAGGCCGAGCTGAAGGAGCTGGTCCGCGAGCTGCCGAAGGAGGCCGCGCGCGCAAAGCCACAAGATGCGCAGCAAGTCACGGCGGACTACACGCACCTCGTGCTGGCCCACAACCGCCGCCGCAAGAAGTAGCCGCGCGCCGCGTCTCGAAGCTTCAGCCCTTGCGCGCGAGCCTGATCGTGGGACGCACGGCTGCGATCTGCACCGTCGGCGCGCTCCTCATGGTCGCGGACTCGTGGAGCGCCAGGTCGTCGGCGCTCTCCCACACCTCTGCATCCGCGAACGACGGAACGCGGGGTGCGGTCAGGCGTGTCGCACCGCTCGAGCGACGCTCCGGAGAGTGCCCGCCGAGCGCTTTCTTTGCCTGCTTGACCGCCACCTGAAGCCCCTCCGTGAGCTCGCGCGCGAACGCAAACCGATGTCCCGGTACTGGCGAAAGGCCCCGGCGCAGCCACGCATCGAGCGGCTCCGCCGCTGCGGCCGGCAACATCGCCGAAAGCGAAGGCGGCGGGAGGTCCATCTTCATCACCACCTCCACGACGCTCTCGCCGTTGAAGGGCGCGACGCCGGTGAAACACTCGTACGCCACGGCGGTCAGCGCATAAAGGTCTCCGCGTTCGCTGGCCGGCATCCCCGATACGAGCACCTCGCGTGGCATGTACTCCAGCGTTCCGCAGATAAAATCTCGTGCTCCGCTGCGACCATCGGATACCTCCGCGATGCCGAAATCCAGGACCTTTGCGAGCAGGCGTCCCTGGTCGTCCTTGGTGAGGAAGACGTTCCCGGGCTTGATGTCCTTGTGCAGGATGGACATGGAGTGCGCGCGGGAGAGCGCACGAGACACGTGAACGACGACGGTCTCTGTCTCGTCGATCGATAGCGGTCCATCCCGCAGGATGCGCTCGTCGAGCGTCTCTCCTTCGAGCAGCTCGTAGACGATGAACGGGCGGTCGTTGGCGTCCACGCCGCGTGAGAGCACGCGCACGATGTGGGGGCTCATCATTCGCGCGCACAGCTCACTCTCGCGCTCGAACTCGGCGCGACGGGCGGTGTCACCGCGCAGGGCTGACCGCAGCATCTTCACCGCGACGGAGATCCCGAGGCGATGATCGCGGGCCAGCCACACCGTGCCCGAGCCGCCCTCGCCCACGCAGCTCTTGAGCTCGAAGCGGTCGTCCAGCAACTGGCCTTGGTACATGCTCGTTGTCACGCACGAACAAGAAGCACGAGCTGTTCCGTCTCGTTTCTGGCTAAAATCCGGGGCCTGGTGCGACGTGCCTGGTCGCTACGCCTTCCAGGGTGCGACGCGCGAGGTCACGGTGCGCTTGTCGTACGCTGGCTCCTACGTCGGCCCTGGATTGCTCCGGCGAGCCTTGGCGCGCAGGCGCTGGAGATGCCGGCGCGCGACGCCAGAGGCCTCGGCAGCGCGCGTCACGTTGCCGCCGTATTGCTCCAGGATGCGCTCCAGGTAGCGTTGCTCGAAGCGCTCCATCAGGATGCGCCGCGTCTCCGAGAGCGGAAGCCCGAGGCCGAACACTCCCTCGAGTGAGTCGTCTTCGTCCATTCCAGGCGGCGGGATGCTTCCCATCGCCATCTGCCGCGCGATCGCGTTGCGTAGCTCGCGCACGTTGCCAGGCCACGGCATGGACTGCCAACGCGGGAGCTCCTTGGCGGGGAACTGCGCCTGCTCGCCGCCGAGCTGCGTCCAGAAGGCGCGCGCGAGGGCCGGAATGTCCGCGGTGCGGCGTCGCAGCGGCGGCAGCTCGATGCGCGCGACCGCGAGCCGATGAAACAGGTCGTCGCGAAAGCGCCCCTCTGCGACCTCGCGATCCAGATCGCGCCGCGTCGCGCAGAGGATTCGAACCTCCACGTGGATGGCTTCGTTACCGCCCACGCGTCGGAACTCGCCGCGCTCCAGCGCTCGCAGAAGCTTGGGCTGCATCGCGAGATCGAGATCGCCGATCTCGTCGATCAGGAGCGTGCCGCCATGCGCCTGCTCGAAGAGGCCACGGCGCAGCGCGGTGGCACCCGTGAAGGCCCCGCGCTCGTGACCGAAGAGCTCGCTCTCCAGAAGGCTCGGCGGGACCGTGGTGCAATCGAACACCACGAACGGCCCGCTCGAGAGCGGCGAGAGCTCGTGGATGGTCTCGGCCAGCATCTCCTTGCCGGTGCCCGTCTCGCCTTCGAGCACGATGGGTACGTTCGAGGCGGCGAGCCGATCGATCACCGGGTAGAGACGTTGCATCGCGGGGCTCGCGCCCAGGAGCCTGCCGAGCCTCTGACGTGCGGGGCGCTGAGGCGCGACCTCTTGCGTCTCCAGCGAGAAGAACAGCGTCGTTCCGCCGATCCGGATCGTCTCGCCGCCGCGAAGCAGCGCCTGCATCACCTGCGTTCCGCCGAGGAAGCTACCGTTGGTCGAGGTCAGGTCCGTGAAGAGCAGCGCGTCATCCGCGAGCTCCAGCGAGGCATGACGACGCGACACGCTCTTGTCCTCGATGCGGATGGCGCACGACACGCTCTTCCCGATGAGCACCGGCGACGGCGTGCTGCCATCGATGCGGATCGTGCGCTCGGCGTCTTGCTCCGTGCTCACCAGCACGGTGAAGACGGGCTCCCGGATCGCGAGCTTCCGCTCCGACCGGGTGAGCGTTCGATCCTCCTCGCTCGCGTCGTCGTCGTGGGTCATAGGGTGAGCGAGCGAACAGCCCCTCAGCGTCCATGAGAGCCCGTTTCCGCGCATCCCACAAGCCGGTCCGCGCCTTGGCCCGTTCTGGCTAGTACCGGACTTCCAGGAACACGCCGCGGCGGAGCTCGTCGAGCCAGAGCTTTCGCTGGCGCTCCATGGCGTCGCCGAAGGCGCGCTCCGTCATCTGATCCTTGATCTGCTCGTACGGCGGGATCAGCGGGCGCGCGCCCATCTGCACGACCAGGATCGCGTCCTGGCCGATACGGAGGGGGTCGCCGACCTCGCCCTCCTTCAGTGTGTGCGCGTAGTCCTGGAGAGGCGCTAGCAGGTTCGCCATGGGCTGCGCACCCGCGGAGCCGCAGCTGGCCTTCGTGCGGTTGTCGTCGGAGTAGGCGAGGACCATCTTGCAGTAGTCCTCGCCGCCGCGGACCTTCATGACGATGTCCTGCGCGAGCGCCTCACGCGCCTTGATCTGCTCGTCCGTGGCGCCGGCACCGATGCGCAGCGCGAGGATACGCAGCTCGACCGGGTTCTGCTCCTGCATGTCCTTCGCCCAGTGCGCATAGGCGGCGCGGGCATCCTGCTCCGTCACTCGCACGCGTCCGCGCACGCGCAGCTGGACCAGCTTGCCTTCGAGCAGCTGCCTCCGGATCTCGTCGCGATAGTCCTGCTCGGTCAGGCCCTGGCGCTTCGCCTCGCCGATGAGGTCGGAGGGACGCACGCGCGCCTGGTTCGCGACGTTCTTGATCGCGTTGTCGATCTCCTCTGCCGTGACGACGAGGCGCGCCTTGTCCGCCGCCTGCTCCTCGAGCCGGTCGTCGATCATGCGGTTCAGGAGGTCCCGCATCATCTCGCTCTCCGCCGCGGCCTGCTGCGTGGGGTTCGGCGTGGTCACGAGGATGCGGAAGAGGAACGGGCGCGCGCGATGGCGCAGCTCCGAGAGAAGGATGGGACGCTCACCGACGACCGCGACCACCTTCTCCACGATCCCGCCGTGCGCATTCAGCGTGAACGTCGCGGCCGCGAGTGACATCGCGGCGCCGAGGTAGAAGGACAGGAAGCGTCGTTTCAAAGCCCCATGGTTCTAGCCCAGGTTTCAGGGCAAAACTACTGTGCCGATGCGGACGCGCTTCTCGGACTCCACGCTGGTTCCGGGAGAAACCAGCCGTTCACGGCCCTTGTTGCCCGACACGTGGCCGAACGCGACCCACACGTCCCAGATGCCGCTCGCGCCCTTTCCCAGGTGCGTGCCGAACGCGTCGTGAACCAGCCTGCCCTCCGGCATGTCGGACAGGAAGAAGCTGCCGCCGACGATCTGGTGGTCTGCGTTGCGGAAGCCCTCCTTCTCTTTCGGGATGGGCCCTTGATCCTTGCGACGCTCGAAGTGCACGAACATCGTGGTCGAGCGCGCCACCGTGCCAGTTCGCCGCAGATAGAGCTCGAGCGCGAGGCTGTTGTGCGGGTCGGGACCGACCACGGACGCCGCCTCCACGACGATGGGGACGTCGTAGGTCGCGCCGATCTTCGGGGCAGTGATGCTCGCCTCTTCCGCGACGGGGACGAGCGCTGGCGTGCCGTTCGGGTTCGTCTGGCCTGGGATGGGCCACTTTGGATCGGGGGAGGACGCGTACGCCGCGCCTGCGATCACCCATGGGCCAAGGATCGCGAGCGCGGTGCCGACACGATGGGCGGGCGCGAAGAGCTTGCCCTTGTGTCGACCTCGAATCAGCAGGAATCCGAGGCCAAGGAGCGCGGAGAGCGTCACCGCCGCACCGCCCATCGTGGACCATGCGCGGAAGCCGAGCGTCACGTCGTGCTCGCCCTCCGGGACGTCCACGGACAGCAGGCCCTCATGGTTCTGCACCTGCCCGACCGTGCTCTGCCATCCCGGCGCCCAGTTCTGGTTCACGAGGACGCGTGCGGGCTTCGTCAGGCTCGTGTGCACCGTGATGTGATTCGGTGACCACGCGACGCGCTTCACCGTGCCGGCTGCCGCGTCGTTCGGCGCCAGGTATTCCTCTTGCGGCAGATCGCCGCGGAGCAGCCTGGACTGCGCCAGACGGTGCGTCTCGTAGCAGCCGAGCGACCCGAGGCCGATCGACTCGAAGTGCACCGTACGCCAGCGGTTGCCGCGCGCCTGATGGAAGTCGGTGCTGAACTCGTCGCTCACGACGCCGGTGGTCCGCCCGGTCTCGATGCGCTTCCACGCGTCGATCTCCGTCCACACGGTCCACGCGAGCGCGCCAGTGAGGATCACGCGCGCCGCCTGTCGCCACCGCTTGCTCGGCGCCTGGAGTGGAAGTCGGTTCACACCATATGCGGCGAGCTCGCTTGCGAAGAGCATGGCCGGCCACAGGAAGCGCTCCGGATAGCGCACAGCGGAGAACATGGGTACCCGCCGGAGCAGCGCGAAGCCCGAGATGATCGGTGAATAGCCTGCCGCGAGCCACAGGCAGATGAACACGAGCGCGAGCACGCCGAGGCCCTTCTTGCTCTGCGCGCCAAGGCCGGCGATCACGAGGAACGCGGAGCCCACGAAGAAGCTGCCGTCGATGTCGGTGTTGCCATCCTTCAGGACCAGCTGCGCCGCAAGGGATGCGAGCAGCGCCCGCGGTAGATGACCCGGCGCACCCGCCATGATGCGAGGCGCGGAGAGCAGCGTCTCCGCCACCGGCCAGAGGCGCACGAATGCGATCGTGAGCATGAAGCTCGCTGTCGCGACGAGCATCAAGAGCGAGCGGCGGCGCTCGTTTCGCGGCTGGGCGAAGAGCGAGCGGAGCCCTTCCATCACTCCGGCCACGGCAAGCAAGGGCGTCGCGAAGAGCCCTGCGAACCCCACCATGATCGCGAACGCGATCGATGCAATGGCGACCCCCGCCACACGCCGACGCGCGGCGAGCGTGATGCCATAGAGGATCCACGGCGCGAGCTCGAAGCCATAGAACTGGATCCACCCGCGGAAATACGCCACCGCGAACTGTCCAGAGAGCGCGAAGATCGGCGCGACCAGGAACGCCGCGGCCGGGTCGGGCGTGCGAAGTCGAAGCCACCGATAGGTGCCCTCCATGCCGATGATCACGAAGAAGAAGACCGTCAGGATCTCCGCGCGCTCTGCGCCGAACCAGAGACCCAGCAGCAGCGTGGGCGACACGAAGCGCGTCTGCGGCGCGCCCACGGCGTCGAAGCCGCCGCAGTAATATGGGTTCCAGAGCGGCAGCTCGTGGAAGTGGCGGATCGTGTCGATCGCCGACTTCTCGTAGAGGAAGAGGTGGTGGACGTCGCGGAACTCGTTGATGCGCGCGGCGTCCGGCAGGATGGGCCACACGAGGGCGGCCGCGAGCAGCGCGAACACCGCGAGTCGAAACGACAGGTGCGAGGCGTAGCGGGCGAGCACGTCAGTCGAAGACCGGACGTGGCTTGCACGGCACCACGTCTGCGTTGCGGTTCTTGCTCGGGTGCTCGTGGAGGTCCTCGTCGACGCCCCGGAACACGTCCTCCATGCCCACGCCTGCCCCCTTGGCCACGTCGTTCACGAACCCCGATTCGAGGTTGTGGAACGCGTCGCGCTGCGACCAGCTGTCCTGCGGGAAGTCCTCAGCGGCCTTCTGGTTCCACTCCGCTTCATGCTGCGCGACACGCGCGGCGAGGCGCTTGCGCTCCTCCGCGTCCGCATGGCGCACCGCCGGCGCGGTGGAGGACTGCGCGCGCGTCACGACCACGGACACCGTGCCCACGGCGACGATGACGAAGAGTATGCGTGCTGCGACGTTCACGACGCGCGCGAGCTTAGAACAGCCCTGAGCGCTTCATGCAACAAACGACTCGCGCCGCAGCGTCCCCAGAGTGGGAGCACGGCGGCGCGGGTTTGGTTTCTGAAAGCGGGGTCTCAGCGCTTGGAGTACTGGAAGCGCTTGCGGGCGCCCGGCTGACCGTACTTCTTGCGCTCCTTCTTTCGTGCGTCGCGGGTCAGGAAGCCTGCGCGCTTGAGCACGGTGCGCTTCTCCGGGTCGATCACGCAGATGGCGCGCGAGATCCCGTGGCGCATCGCCTCTGCCTGCGCAGAGTGACCGCCGCCATGCACCGTGGCCACGACGTCGAACTGGTCGAGCTGCTCGATCAGGTTCAGCGACTGGCGCGCGATCATGCGCGAGGTCTCGCGCTCGAAGTATTCGTCGGCAGGCTTGCCGTTGACGATCATGCCGCCGGTGCCGGGAGCAACCCAGATGCGGGCGATGGCGGTCTTGCGCTTGCCGGTTGCGTAGGTGCGGGTGTCAGTGGTGGCCATTATCTGATTCTTCCGATTCTATTGCTGGTGAGCGCTCGCTCAGGCTGACCTGGCGACCTTGAGCTTGTCTTATTTTCCGAGCGGCTGCGGCTTCTGAGCGGCGTGCGGATGATCCGGCGTCGCGTAGACCTTGAGCTTGGTGATCATCTCGCGACCGAGGACGCCCTTCGGGAGCATGCCCTTCACGGCCTTCTCGAGCGGGAACGCCGGCTTGCGGTCGAGCAGGTGGCGATACGCCTCTGCCTTGAAGCCGCCCGGGATCGCCGAGTGGTGGTAGTAGAACTTCTTGTCCATCTTCTGGCCGGTCAGCTTCACCTTGCCGGCGTTCACGATGATGACGAAGTCACCCGTGTCCATGTGCGGCGTGTAGGTGGGCTTGTGCTTGCCACGAAGGACGTGAGCAACCGCGCTCGCGATGCGGCCGAGCGGCTTGTCGGTGGCGTCCACGACCCACCACCCACGGTTCGACTCGCAGTCGTTCTTCGTGGCGGAGTAGGTACGCTGGGCGGCAATTTTCGCGGCTGTCATGACGAGATTCCTCTTCTAAAACCGGTCACAGGCTCCTTCTAGGAGCGGGGCGCGGGACCTTAGGCGCGGGGGATTTCCCTGTCAAGCGACAACGAAATTCCCACACGGAACGCCTCTCACGCGTGGGCCCTTACTAGTCGAGCCCACCACGCTGCGCCAGCACTGGTGCATCACCAAACGCTGCAAATCCTCGCCACTGAACATCCGTCAGGCGCGCGCGTCGACAGCAGTCGGAGTCGTCAGGCATCAGAAGAGGCCGATCGCGAAGTTGAACGCCCCCAGGTCCTCGAACCACCACTCCTTCGCCTTCGTGTTCGCGCCGCCGAGACTCAGCTCCTCGGCCGCCTTCAGGACGTTGATACCGTAGTCGAGCGCGAGCGGGCCGACGGGCGTCTGCACGCGGATGCCCGTCCCGATCGCGCCGCGCATCGGGAAGCGCCCCGTCTTGAACGGGTAGAGTGGATCGATCCAGAGGTTGCCGATATCCGCGAAGATCGCGGTTTCGATCGGGTTCCTGATGGGGATGCGCAGCTCGATCTTCGGATTGAACATGAGATCGCCGCCGCGGATCGGACGACTGAGCACGGTGTACTTCTGCGGATTCGGTATGCACGGCCCTGGCGGCAGGCACGGATCGGGGTTGTTCGTCTTGGACGATGCGCCCGCGTCCACGAGGTCCGGCTGATTGCGATCCGCGAACGCCCGGTCCACGTCGTCCTGCGGAAGGAACGAGCTCTGGAGCCACCCGCGCATCGAGTCCGGGCCGCCGAGGAAAAAGAAACGATCCGGATACGTGGTCGAGTCCTGCGCGAGCTGCCGGTTGTATCCAAGACGCACGCCGACCGCGAGACGGATGCCCTTTGGCAGCGGGAGGTAGCCCGTCATCGTCTCCGTGAAGCGCAGAAAATGGCTCTCCAGCGCCTTCGCCGTGAGGCCGGTGTTGTTGCCGGTGGTGGGTCCGTTGTCGGGGAACGCGTCCACGTGCTCGATGCCGCTCACCAGGTACGTACCCGTGGACGCGTTGTACGGGTTGTCGCGCCGGTCCCACGTGAACACCACGCGCTCAGCGACGACGAAGCTGTTGCCGTCGGGGACGTTCAAGCGCCGCGCGAGATCGGAGGAGCCGCTGAGGGCGATCTGCTGCTGGAGATACTGCTGGATCGTCTGGCCCTGGAAGATGCGGACGACGTTGTATTCGAAGCTCTGGAACACCGCGATCTGCACGCCGCGCCGCGGTCGGAACGTCAGGTTCGGAACGGCAGCGCCCCTGGTGATGTAGTAGTCGCGCTGCAGGTCGTGGACGAAGAGCGCGTCCACGCCGCCGCGCACGAGCGGGCCGAGACCGATCTCCGGGAACGTGAGGCCGAGCGTGCCGCGAAAGCCGAGTCGGGCGAGCGCCGAGAGGTCCTTGTAGTTCTGCGCAGCGACCGGATCGAGGATGAGCTCGGTGGGCAGGAACGAGCCCGTCGCAAAGCTCTGGAAGCCGATCGCGCGGCCGCCAAGGTTGCGGTAGCCGTACTCGAACGCGACGCGGAAGCCTTCACCCGTCGAGAAGCCGGGCCTGAGCTCCACGTACTGCCGTGGGTTCTCCACCACGGTGACGATGACGTTCTTGTTGCGGTCGGGAAGGTTCGGGTACTCGAGGCCGACAGTGACGCTGGAGAACACGTTGAGCGTGGCGATGCGCTCTTGCGTCTTCTGCACCAGGCTCGCGCGGAACGGCTCGCCCACCTTGAGAGCGATGCGCTTCTCCACGACGTCCGTGTCGGTGCGCAGGTTCCCGCGCACGATGATGGCGCGGACCATCACGCGCTCGTTCTCGACGATGTCGAAGTGCACACGCGCGCGCGTGTGGTCGGGTGACGGCTCCAGCGTGTACCGCACGTCGGCGAACGCGAAGCCCTCCTCCTTGTACTGCTCGAGCACCTTGCGGCGCGCCTCGTCGAGCTTCACCGTGTTCACGGGGTCGCCCAGCTCGAGGCCCGCGCTCTTCGAGAGGGCCTCCGTCGTGATGGAGCGCGCGCCGCGGAACGAGAGGTCATAGAGGATGGTGCGCGGGCCGAGCTTCACGGGAATGCGCACGGACACCAGCGGATCGCACTCCACGCCCTTCGCCGGATCCGGCGTGCACGTGTACAGACCGGAGATAGGCGGAGATGGCAGCGGTAGGTTCGCGGTGTCGTATGGGCACACCTCCGGCGTCTTGCCCTCCGGGAGCGGGAGCGGGTCGCAGTGGCCCGGCGCGGACTTCGGGGAGCATCGCTTGCGCACGACCTGCGCGGGGCCGACGAGCGCGGAGAGAAAGCCCTCCGAGCGATAGAGCTCCTGCACATGCGCGATCGCGGTGTCGTACGATTCGGGCGCGTAGACCGCGTTCGGGTCAAGCACGTCAGGCTGCACACGCGCGCCCTGTGGGAGCGGCGCGCGGTCGCTCCCGGTCAGCTTGTCCACCCCGCGCGGCGACGGATTTCCGATGAACTCTCCGCCGGGCAGATCTTCTTCCAGGTAGCTGTCGATCTGCCCGCCGATCTCCGCGGGGGAGCGCGGGCCCCCGTTCGACAAATTCCTGACCTCCGCGTCTCGGAGGCACGGGTACGTGCGTCCGGTGACGAACACGCGAGGGTTCTCGCGGATCTTGAACGCCAGCACGAAGAGCTCGCCGCCGCGGCCCACGCGCGTCTCGGCGCCGATCTCGACGTCGAGGTAACCGCGCTTCACGTAGAACTCCTTCAGCTTCTGCGTGAGGCGAAGAAGGCTGCGGTCCGCCTCGTCTTCCAGTCCCAGCGCCGCCTCCAGCGCGGTCGCGTCGAAGCGCTCGTTGCCCTCGAACAGCGTCACGCTTTTGGAGCCCAGCTCGATGCGGACGCGCAGCACGCGCTCGGCGTTCCACGTGATGACGTCGTGCGACACCCGTGAGGCCCAGTACCCGCGCGCCGCGAGCAACGTCTGGAAGGCCACATCGGCCGAATCCAGCGCCACGCCATCTGCGCGATCGCCGGTGCGCACGAGGTACTTGGGCTTCACGTCGTCGAAGTTCTGCGGCGCGCGACCGATGACGTAGAAGACGCGCGTCTTGATCACGTCCGGGTCGCCTGGATCCACGTCGAGGAGGGCGATCACCTTGGAGGGATCGTCCGTCGCGCGCGTGGAGATCACGACCTTGGGCTCTGGGAAGCCGCGCTTCTTGACGAGCGCCTCCACCCTCCGCTTGACGTCGGCGACGTTCGACGCGACGAGCTCGCCGCCGTCGATGATGTCTGCCTCGCGGATGATCTCGTCGCGGTCGAGGGCCGAGCCGTGGAGGTCCACGCGCAGCGAATCGATGATGCGCCTGGGCGTCACCATGAAGCGGATCTTCACGGCGGCGCGCCCGTCCTCCGTCGCCATCACGGATGCGTCCGCGAACTGGCCGTTCGCGAGGAGCTCGTCCATCGCCGCGCGGACCTTGTCCATCGTGAGCACGTCGCCGGGACGCATCGTGTGGAGGTCTGGCACCCGCGACTCTGGCCAGCCGGACTGCGCGACGGAGACGTCCACGGCGCTCACCGTCTTGCCGACGAAGAGGTGCACGTCCGCGGGCGCGGCCACGACAGGCGCTGCGACGGGCGACTCGTCGGCGCGCGCCGGCCCCACGACCATCAACAGCACGACCATGAGCCAAGCGAGCGCGATCGCGCCATGCCGCCCGATGGACGTCCGTCTTCGCACCGCGAGCATCTACGCAAGACTTACTCGAATTCGAGTCGCCAGCGGAAGTCCAAGCCCACGTTGCCGATGGAAGACGACGAGAGGGTCGTGATGTTGTCGTACGAGCCCTGGACGGAGACCTTCTGGGAGAGGCGCCATTCGACGTTGGAGCGGAGCTGCCTGTCCTCGGACAGGCCCGTGGTTATGCTCGCCCGGACGTCGTCCGAGATCCTCCTTCCGACGGTGACCTGCGGCTCCGTGCGGCCCGTTCGCGGCGAGTAGGCGCTCCCGAAACGGAAGTCGTCGATCACGGGAATGGCTTTTTTTACCGCGCGATCCGCGCCCGTGGCCGTGCCGAGCGCCTCGAACGCGGCGCTCGCGTACACGCTGCCGGCCTGCACCTGGTCGACCTCTGCGCGCGTGAGGCCGATGGTGAGGAGGAGGAAGACGTCCTCCTGCGAGAGCGCCGGATCGCTCGTCATGTCCAGGCGAAGATCTTCCGTATCGCCATAAGCGTGCAGGGAGATACGCCAGAGCCCATTCGTTCGGCCCGCCGTGGCGGTCGCGCCCGCAGCGGTGCCGCCCTGCGTGTTCGAATTCGAGTAGCGCCGGTATTCGGTGGTGGCCAGCACGTCGACCTTGGGCGCGATGCGCGTGGCGTCGTCGAAGGTGACGACGGCGCGGCGGACCTCGAAGTCGTTCGCGAGCAGGTGGAAGCGGCCGCCGGGCAGCGTGCCCACCTCGCCGCGGAGACCGATGCGCTGGTTCGTCCCGGAGAGCTCGAGGCCGCGGGGATCGACCGCGAGCGACACCTCGGCAAGGTTGTTGCGGATGCGGAGCGCGCCGCGCGAGCGGATGTTGAGGTCCGGCCCGAGGACGACGCTGTCCAGCGTGGGATCGTAGCTGTCGACGACGGTGCGGCGCGCGCCCACCTTGAAGCCGCCGATGTCCGGGACGATGTTCGTGGGACGCGTGTAGTCGAACGACGTGACGGTAATGTCGCCAGAGATGTGTGGCAGGCGCGCCTGCGGACCTCCCGTGGACTGCGCGTTGTAGGCCACGCGCAGATCCGCGTCGACCGTGGCGCTCACGCCCTCCGAGGGCGCAAAATGCAGGTTGCGCGCGGCCACGTTGCCGTCGGTCACGCCGAAGTTCGCGCCGCGGAGCGAAGTGTGTCCAGTGAGCGCGAGGTCGCCGCCGGCGAACCGCCCAACGGCGCGCGTGATCTGCGCCTCGTTCGAGTTCGCGCGAAGATCGATCTCCACGCCGGAAATGGGGCTCGGCAGGCCCGTCACGACGAACTCGCCGCCCCGCACGTAGAGCGCACCGTCCAGGTTCGGCTCGGACGTCCGCCCCTTCAGCCGCAGCGAGCCCTTGAGCGTGCCGACGGCGCGCGTGAGCTTGGGGACCGCGCCCACGAGGAACCCCAGATCGATCGGCGAGAGATCCGCCGAGAGATCCAGCTCCGGCGCAGTGAACACCTTCGACACGGTGCCGCCGATCGCGACAGCGCCAGTGAGGCCGTTCTGCGCCGCGAGATCGAGCGTGAGCTCGGGCAGGCTGAGCGTGTCCGCGTCCAGCACGACGGGGCTGGTGTTGGGGCGCAGCGCAAGCACCTGCGCGCCGCGCTTCACGACCAGCGCCCGCGGCGAGAAGCGGATCTGTGCATGTTGCATGTCATCCAGGCGCACCTTGGTGAGCAGGAGATCGCCAGAGAGCTCGCCGCCGAAGCTATCCGCTGGCGTGCCGTCGTCGTTCACTCCAGTGTCCGGCAAGAGGATGCGCGACAGGTTCGTGAGGTTGAAGCGATTGATCGCGACCTGTCCCGTGAGCGCCGCCGACTTCTGACGCGAGATGCGCACGTCGGTCAGGTGGACTTCCTTGTCGAACAGGTCGCCGTCCAGGATGTAGTCGCCGACCGAGGATGTATCCTTGACCCACGCCTCCTTGTCGAACTGGGGAAGTATGGGGGCGCCGCACTGGGTCTTGCCGATGGGCACGGACGGCTTGCTCACCTGCGTCATGCCGAAATGCAAGTGGGACGCGCCGAGCTTGGCGCTGCCGACCCGCAGTGGCGTGAGATCCATGTCGGACTGCACGTCCCAGTTCTCCACGTCACCGGAGATGCGGGCGATGCCGGAGAGGGCGCCGTCGATGGATTTGTTCGCCTTGCCGAGGAGATCGATCCGCGAGAGTGGCATCGACTCCATCATGAGCTGGCCGTGCATGGCACCACCGCGAAGGATCTGCGCGGAGCCAATGATGAAGCCCACGGGCGATTTGCCCTGCTCGTGCACCTTGTGGAGCGTGATCCCGCGCGCATCCAGCTCGACGCCGCGCATCCCCGCTTGCCCGTCGAGCGAGCGGTAGTCGAAGTCCAGGTGCGCGTCGTCGAAGTGCTCCCCGTAGAGCTTCAGATCCTCCACGTGCGCGGTGGCCTCCACGTTCACACGGCCTGCGCTGCAGACGTCCTCGGGGCCGCCGAGGATCACGCCCACGCTGGCGGAGGTGTGGATGACTCCGTCGATCTGGGCGAAGCGTGGGTCATCCTCGAGGTGGAAGAGCGAGAGGAGATCCTTCATCACGAACTTGTCGCTCGTGATGGTGCTGTCGAATCGCAGCTTGGACGGCGGCCTGAGGTCGATGCGTCCGGTGGGCATGCCGTACTCGCTCTTCCCCTTCACGGCCTTCACCTGCGTGAGCTCCACCCACTGCCCATTGAAGGTGCCGTGCGCTTGCGTGATGTCACCGAATGGAATGTTGGCGAGCACGAACCGGTCGATGCCGAGGTCCGCGACGATCTCGGGCGACGTGAAGTGCCCCGTGACGTGGGCCTCGCCCTGCGCGTGCCCGGACAGCTTCACGTTGCCGATCGGCGACACGTCCTCCACGGCCAGGTCGACCTGGCCCACGTCGACCTTCAGGATCTCCTCGAAGCCCAGGTAGACGAGGGCGCGCTCCAGCTTGCTGTGCGGCAGGTCGATCCGGAGCGGCGTGAACGTGAGACCGTCAGGGCGGATCGTGAGGTGGCTCTGGATCAGGGCGGAGTCGATGCCCATGATCTTGGATTTTCCGGGCTGATCGACGCCGTCGGTGTAGACGCCGAAGTTCTCCGTCTTCGCGACGAGATCGAGATCGATGTGGAGCGGGAACGCGGTGCCCGTGACCTGCGGAGCCCGCACGTCCTTCATATCCCAGGTCACGTGCGGATGTCGCGCCACGGACAGATCCTGGAGCAGGCGGAAGAAGCTTGCATTCTGCACCTCCAGCTTGGCTTTGAGCGGGATTCCCTTGGCAAGCGGGCTCACCTGCACGCCCGAGAACGTGGCCAGGCCGTCCGCGATCTTCACCGTGAGCTTGTCGGTCGTGAAGATGTTCTTGTGCACGACGAAGTCCGTCTGGACCTCCTGCGCGAACTTGAACTTCGTCACGCGGATGTCGTGCGCCTCGAAGTGCCCCGTCATCTCGGGCAGGATCTCGACGCCCTTGTCGAACGTGAGCGGGCCGCTGTACGTCACGTCCGTCGAAAGCCCGACCCAGCCTTCGAGGTGCGGCGTGTCGGGCAGGCGGTTCACGAGCGGGACGGGAGCGCGCAAGCCGATGCGCCCGGAGATGTGCGCCGGGGCTCCCTCCTTCTCCGGCAGCTCGACGCTCAGTTGATGGAGCGAGAGCTCGAGGCGACGCCAGTCCTCCGGCGGCAGATTGCAGCCGAGCCACGAGTCGTCGATGGCGTCGAGGTCCGCAGAGCCCACGGCGGTGAAGCGCCGCACGAGGAGCCGCGTGGGTTCGATGCGGACGCGCGCGTCGATGTTGCAGAGCATGTCGTCGTCGACGGAGACCTTCTGCAGATGCACGCTCTTCGGGTCGCCCTCGACGCGAATGTTCTGGACCCTCGCCTCGGAGATGCGCGCCGCGACCTCGAATGACGAGCCCTCTCTCTTGTCCAGCTCGAACGCGGTGATGTCGGCGTCGATCTCCTTCGCGACCGTGTGGATGCCCTCGAAGTCGAGATCGAGGTCCGCGTCCGTGAGCGACACCACGGAGAACGGCGCGTGGAAGGGCTTCTTCTGTGTGTCCTTCTTGGTCTGGGGGATCTTGAT
>JANXLV010000107.1 GCA_025355005.1 Myxococcales bacterium
CTTGTCCGGATCGGGCACCGGGACAGCCGACAGGAGCGCGCGCGTGTAGGGGTGCATCGGCGCGGCGTAGAGCGACTCCGCCGACGCCTGCTCCACGATGCGCCCCAGGTACATGACGGCCACGCGGTGGCTCATGTGCTCGACCACCTTGAGGTCGTGCGAGATGAAGAGGAACGCGACGCCCAGCTCGTCCTGCAGGTCGAGGAGCAAGTTCACGATCTGCGCCTGGATGGAGACGTCGAGCGCGCTGATGGGCTCGTCGCAGACGATGAAGTCCGGCTTCACGGCGAGCGCGCGCGCGATACCGATGCGCTGACGTTGCCCTCCGGAGAACTCGTGCGGGAAGCGCGTCATCATCTCGGGTCGCAGTCCGACCTTCTTCAAGAGGTCGGCCACCATCGCCTCTTCGTCCGCCTTGTTCGCCGCCAGCTTGTGGATCTGGATCGCCTCGCCGACGATCTGCCGCACGTTCATGCGCGGGTTCAGGCTTGAGTATGGATCCTGGAAGATTATCTGCATGCGGCGCCGGAGCGGGCGCAGCTCCGACGCGGAGAGATGCGCGATGTCGTTGCCCTCGAAGACGATGCGTCCGTACGTGGGCTCGATGAGGCGCAGAATGAGGCGCCCGAGCGTGCTCTTTCCGCAGCCGCTCTCTCCCACGAGGCCGAGGGTCTCGCCCTTGCGCACGCGGATGGACACGCCTTCGACCGCGCGCACCAGCTCCGGCGTGCGCGAGAACATGCCCTTGCGGACGGCGAAGTACTTCGCGAGCTTCTCGGTCGCGACGAGGGTGCGGCCCTCCTTCTTCGTGTCGGTTCCGGTCATGGCGCCCGGACGCACTGACGTGGGCGGCCGCACGGACGCGGGCGGGTGTACGGACGCGGGTGGGCGCACGGACGCGGGAGGCGGCGCTGAGCCACGCATCGATGGAGGCGGGACCGACGGGCGCGAGAGCGAGATGGGCATCGCCTCGCTCTCGGCGTCGTGGTCGATCGGCTCGGGTAGCAGCCCTCGATGGGTGTCTTGTCCGGCGTTGGGGTCCACCTCGGGTTCGGGCGCGCGTCGGCCGACGGCCTTCGGTGCGGCCTCCTCGTCGTCGTCGTGACCGTCAGCGGCGCTCACGGCGTCACCGCTGCGGCCTTCGTCGCTACCTTGAGCGGGTTCTTCGAGGACGCGCCCGTCTCCTCCGCGCGGAAGCAGCGCACGCGCGTCTCCTCCTGACCGGGCACCGCGAGCAGCTCGGGAATGGACTCGTTGCAGATCGGCGCGGCCAGCGGGCAACGATCATGGAAGGAGCAGCCCCCCGTGCGCTCGCGGAGGTCCGGCACCATGCCGCTGATCGTTGGCAGGCGTGTGCGACGAGCCTTGCCGATGGTGGCGCGCGCCGGAAGGCTCGCGAGCAGCCCCTGCGTGTACGGATGCCGCGGCGCGTGGAAGAGCGTCTTCGCGGGTGCGTCCTCCACCACGTGCCCTGCGTACATGACGATCACGCGTTGCGTGTATTCTGCAACTATGCCGAGGTCGTGGGTGATGAGCAGCAAGCTCATCCCGAGCTTCTTCTGGAGGCCGGAGATGAGCTCCAGGATCTGCGCCTGGATGGTCACGTCCAGCGCGGTGGTCGGCTCGTCGGCGATGAGCACCTTGGGCTCGCACGCGAGCGCCATGGCGATCATCACGCGCTGGCGCATGCCGCCCGAGAGCTCGTGCGGGTACGCGTCGATGTTGGTGTCGGGGGAGGGGATGCCCACGAGGCGCAGCATCTCGATCGCGTGGTCGCGGGCTTCGCTTCGGCTCTTCTTCTGGTGAAGGCGGATGGCCTCGATGATCTGCGCGCCCACGGTGTACACCGGGTTCAGGCTGGTCATCGGCTCCTGGAAGATCATCGAGATCTCGTTGCCGCGGACCTTCCGCATCTCCTTCTCGGGCAGGGTGAGCAGGTCCCGTCCGTCGAGCTCGATCGTGCCCTTCTCGATGCGGGCCGGCGGCGTGGGCAGGAGGCGCAGGAGCGAGAGCGCGGTCACGCTCTTGCCGCAGCCGCTCTCTCCCACGATGCCCACGGACGATGCGGCGCCGAGCTCGAACGACACGTCGGAGACGGCCGACAGCCACGCGCCGTCGATCTGAAAGCTCACCGTGAGCCCGCGTACCGAGAGCATGGACGACACCTGTCTGACGTAGGACATCTTCCGTGTGTCCGAAAGAAGATTCGGCGTATTCTGGCACCTTAGTGAGACCTCCTCGCCGCCACGTGCGTGTAGAGCGCATGCTTTCTGCCACCTCGATCCTGGCAGGCATCGCGAGCATCGCGGGCATCGGGGGCATCGCGGCGATAGCGACCATCGCGGCCATCGCGGTGGCGGGTCCCCTCGGCTGCTCACCGAGCCGGCCGTCGATGTGCAGTGGCGCGGCCGAGTGTGGCTCGCGTGGCGCGTGCGTCGCGGGCCGATGCCAGTCGGACGCCGGCACACCTCAGGTGGAGCAGTCCACGCGGTACGTGTCCGAGCCCACCGACGTCGCATGCATCGATGACGACGACACCACGTCCGGTCCCGCCCCAGCGTCGTGCAACATGGGGCGGCCTGCAGGTGCGCGCCTCCTGCTGCGCTTCGCCGTTCCCCTGTCCGATCAGGCAGAGGTGGTCGAGGCGTACGTACTGCTCCATCGCGCCCCCGATCGCGACGCCGATCCGTCGCCCTTCTCCCTACACGCGAGCCGCATCGTGGGGGACTGGAACGGCCCGCAGGTCACGGCAGCGACCCTGCCGCCCTTCACGCAGGCACGCAGCGCCGAGACCAGGGTGGATCGTTCGGACATCATCCGCGTGGACGTCCGCGACATCGTGAAGCAGTGGCGTCGCAAGGATCCCACGGATCGCGGCATCATTCTCGAGTCCACCGGCGGGCACGGAACCGGCATGCACCTGGCGCTGGCCCCTTCCTCGAACGGGGCGGCGAGAGGGCCCGTGCTGGAGCTCTACGTGAAGTGAGGCTTTCGATTCGTGGAAGGTTTCTCGTCGAGTTTCTGTAGAATATCGAACGGCGGCACCTCGTCTCACCCGGAGGGGCAGCCTGTGTGTGGCGAAGTTCCTGGCAGGTCCAGGGAGGAAGGCAGATAGATGATGAGCGCGCGGATCAAGCTTGCAGGAGTCGGTGTGGCGTCGTTGTTCGCGGTCGCGCTGGCGACCTCCAGCCATGCAGCCACGAAAGATGGCGAGCACTACCATGTCGACTACTCCATCTCCGCCGGTTGCGCGGTCGGGAAGACCTGCACCGTGACGTACACGGTCACGGGCAAGGGTGGCTTCCACGTCAACACCGAGTTCCCCACCACTGCGAAGGCCTACAAGGCTGCTGGCACTGCGGTCACCGAGGTCGTCGGTACGCCGACCGCGCAGGTCAGCAAGGAGAAGGGCGTTGTCACCGCGCAGGTGAAGATCCTCGCTGCCACCACCGTCGCCGCGACCGCGAAGTTCGCGGTCTGCTCGGACGACATGAAGCAGTGCGAGCCGAACGCCGTCGATCTGTCGATGTGATCTGAGCTGCTCGAAGACGGTAGCGGCTAAGATAGCCTGGATAGGGGGGTGACTGGAAAGCGGTCACTCCCCCGATTCTTTTGTGCGACCATGTTGGTCGATGGTCTCTACCCCCTCGCAGCGTGCGGCAGACATCCTCAAGGTGGCCGAGAGCGTGGAGAAACGCTTTCAGCAAGGCCGCCGTGTGCTCTCGTTCGAGGAGTACCTGGAGCTCTTCACGACGAACCCGCGCCGCTATGCGCGCGACGCCAGCCGCTACGTGCGGGATGTCTTCGATCACTACGGCACGCGTCAGGTGGAGCATCCCTGGGGTGAGTTCACGCGCTACAACCTGTTCGATCTTCCGTGGGAGGAGGCGGGCGCCGTCCACAAGAGCGGGCCCCAGAGCAACACGGCCAAGCGGTTCGCACTGCTGGGGCAAGAGCACGTCCAGGAGGAGATCTACCGCTCGCTCTCGAACTTCGCGCGCGAGGGGCGACCGAATCGCCTGATCCTCATGCACGGCCCGAACGGCTCTGCGAAGAGCACCATCGTCGCGTGCATCATGCGCGCGCTCAGCGATTACTCCGGCAAGGACGAGGGCGCGCTCTACCAGTACTCGTGGGTCTTCCCGTCGAACAAGACGGTGAAGGGCTCGCTTGGGTTCGGCTCGCAGAACGCGGGCGAGAAGCTCGAGAGCTACGCGCACCTGCCGGACGACCAGCTGGACGCAAAGCTCATCATCGAGGTGCGCGACCACCCGCTGTTCCTCATTCCCGTCCCCGAGCGCCGCGCCATGCTCGAGAAGATCACCAGGGACGACGGCAACGACGAGCCGCTCCCCGACTGGATCCTGCGCGGTGAGCTCAGTCACAAGAGCCAGCAGATCTTCGAGGCCCTCCTCGCCAGCTACAAGGGCTCGTACAAGGAGGTGCTGAAGCACATCCAGGTGGAGCGCTACTTCATCTCGCAGCGGTATCGCGTTGGCGCGGTCACCGTCGGCCCGCAGATGAGCGTGGACGCGGCAGAGCGGCAGGTCACAGCCGATCGCTCGCTTGGCGCGCTGCCAGCGTCGCTGCAGGCGCTCTCACTCTACGAGGCCAAGGGCGAGCTCGTGGATGCCGCCGGTGGCCTCATCGAGTTCAGCGATCTCCTGAAGCGCCCGCTCGACACCTTCAAATACCTCCAGCTCTCGATCGAGACCGGCGAGGTCGCGCTCGTGCAGCAGAACGTGCAGCTCAACTGCGTCATGATTGGCAGCGCGAACGAGCTGCATCTGGATGCGTTCCGTGAGCACCCGGAGTTCGCCAGCTTTCGCGGCCGGTTCGAGCTCATTCGCGTTCCGTACCTCCGCAGCTTCGTGGAGGAGCAGTCGCTCTACGACTCGCAGGTCGCCCCGCAGGTCCAGCGCCACGTCGCGCCGCACGCCACCAGCGTCGCGGCGATGTTCGCGGTGCTGACGCGCATGCGCAAGGCCACGGTGGACAAGTACGATCGCGCGCTCGGAGCGGCCATCTCTAGCCTGACCGCGGTCGAGAAGATGGACCTCTACGCGCAAGGCCGCGCGCCGGAGCGTCTGGACGCCGACCAGCAGAAGACCCTGCAGGCGCACGTGAAGGACGTGTACATCGAGAGCGACAGCTACCCGATCTACGAGGGCCGCGTCGGTGCGAGCCCTCGCGAGATGCGCGGCGTCATCCTGGATGCCGCGCAGTCGCAGACGTACAAGTGCCTCTCGCCGCTCGCCGTGCTCGACGAGATCGAGCAGCTCTGCCAGCGCAAGAGCGAGTTCGAGTGGCTCCAGCAAGAGACGCAGACCGGCGGCTACCACGACACGAAGCTGTTCCGCGACGCGCTCATGGAGCGCCTCATCGGCTGGTGGGAGCAGGAGTTCTACACGTCTTCCGGCTTCGTCGACGAGCAGCAGTACAGCGAGCTCTTCGAGCGCTACGTCCAGCACGTCAGCGTGTGGACGAAGAAGGAGCGCGTGCGCAACCGCATCACCGGCGAGTACGAGGAGCCGGACGCGAAGATGATGAAGGAGGTCGAGCGCCTCCTCGACATCAAGGGCGACGCGGAGGAGTGGCGCAGGCAGATGATCTCCACGATCGCCGCCTGGGCCATCGATCACCCCAACGAGAAGGTGGATCCCTCGCACGTGTTCTCGCACCTCCTGAAGCGCATGCGAGAGGCCATCTTCGCTGACAAGCGCGTGCAGGTCGCGAGGCTCGCCCGCAACGTGATGGAGCTCGTGCACGAGGAGAAATCCGGCCTTGACGCCCAGACCGAGGCGCTTGCCAAGGACGTGCTCGCGCGCCTGCGCGACAAGTTCGGATACTGCAACGAGTGCGCTGGCGACATGGTGAGCATGCTCGTCCGCAAGCGCTTCTTCGAGTAGCGTGACGGACAAGCCTGGCCCGCTGCGCGAGGTGCTGCGGCTGGCCTCGTACGCCATCCTGACGAGCTTCCTGCAGACGTTCGTGTTCGTGGTCGATCGCGCGTTGCTCGGGCACCACTCCAACGCGGCGCTGGGGCAGATGCAGCTCTCCGGCACCGTGGAGTGGTCTGCCTTCGCGGTGTTCAGCGGCTTCTTCGCGGCCACGTTTGCGCGCATCGGTCGGCACACAGGTGCGCGCGATCGCGTTCGTGCGGTGACTGCCACGCGCATCTCGGTGGCGTTCGGCCTCGCGTTCGGTCTCGTGCTGGCGCTCGCGACGCCGCTGGTGCTCGCGCTCTTGCCTCGGCTTGCGCCGTCCGCGTCGCCGGTGCTCCTCGAAGGCGCGCGCGACTACCTGGGCATGACGCTGCTCGCGTCGCCGTTCGTGTTCGTCGGGACGGCGGGTGTGAGCGCGCTGCAGGCCGGTGGCGACACGCGCACGCCTTTGCTCATCGGGGTCCTCACGAATTCCGTGCATATTGCATTGAACTGGGTGCTGGTGCTGGGCGGGCTGGGCATACCGGCGATGGGTTCGCGGGGCGCGGGCATCGGCACCGCGGTGACCTTCGTCTTCGAGACGGCGCTGGTCCTCCTGGCGCTCTCACGCGTGTCGTCGCGGGCGTCGCTGCGGCTTGCGTCCTCGGAGGAAGCCCCCACGCGCGCGCTCTTGCGCTCGGAGACACGCGAGCTCTTCGCGATCGGCCTTCCCGCGGTGGCGGAGAAGATCGTCTACCAGACCGGTTTTTTGGCGTTCGTTGCGATCATCGCGGCCATGGGCGATCGGGTGATGGAGGCGAACCAGGTGCTCATCGGCCTGGAGTCGATCTGCTTTCTGTCCGCGGATGGCTTCGCGGTGGCAGCCGCGGCGCTCGTGGCGCAGAAGATCGGCGCGAAGGAGGAGGGCATGGTGTACACGGTGACGCGGTCGGCGATGCTCGCGTCCATCACGTGGCTCACGGCGATCGGCGTGGTGTTCTTCGCGCTCAAGGGCCCGCTCGTGTCCATCTTCTCCAGGGATCCAGACACGGTCGCCGAGGGCGTCCGCACGATGTGGGTCTTTCTTCTCGCGCAGCCCTTCATGGGCGCAGCGCAGGTGCTGGCGGCGGCGTTACGTGGCAGCGGAAGGACCGGCACGGTGTTCGGCGTGAGCGCGCTCGGCGCGATCGTGGTTCGCCTGTCGTGCACGTACGCCTTCGCGTTCCCGCTTCACCTGGGACTGCCGGGCGTGTGGCTTGGCTCCACCGCTGACTGGGTCGTGCGCATGGCCCTGCTATTTTTCCTGGTGTTCCAGGCGCGTCTCATCGGTACGGCGCGTCGCCCGGAGCCGTCGCCGAAAAGCGCGTCCACGCCGACTTGAAGCCGACCACATCTGCCGCGCCCGGGTAGACGATGGGCCCGAGCTCGGTGCCCGCGAGGATCGCCGACAGGAGGAGCGCCGCACGATCCACCTCGCCTGCGAGCGACGGGGCCGCTCCACCGTGTGCCTCCACGACGAAGAGGGTCTTGCATCGCTTCGCGAGCGCGGCAAGCCCGTAGGTGCCAGCGGCGCGCTCACCTGCCTCCGCTGCGGCCACGTCGGAGTCGGTCGCTGCACGCACCGCGACAAGCAGCGTGGCGCTCAGACCTTCACGGGCGAGCACCACGCGTGCCGCGTCGCGCACGATGTCCCTCACGCCGTAGCGCTTGTCCGTCGTGATCCCGAGGCGCGTGTCACAGAAGCGCTTCGCGAACTCGCCCCATTTCGCCGAACGGATCCTGGTCGCGCTGTCCTGCGAGAACACGCGGAACGACGCCGTGTCATCGAGGCCCAGGTTCGCCTCGGGAAGGAGCACGCCGTCTGCGTCGAGGAGGTCACGAAACCATTGTTCGTCGCGCGCCATGCGGCCGAGGATATAGGATGTCAGGACGCGCCATGGGCCTTGTCGACACGCACTGTCATCTCGATCCGGCCTATTTCCCTGACGGTCCGGGGCCGCCCATGGAACGTGCGCGTGCGGCCGGCGTGATCGGGTTCGTCGTCATCGGCGTGGGAGACTCGCTCGCGCCCGCGCGTGCGGCCATCGCTCTTGCGGAGTCCCGGCCGAAGGACGTCGCGGCCACCGTGGGCGTGCATCCGCACGACGCGCGTCTCCATGGCGACATGGAGCAGGAGCTCGCGGAGCTGGCGAGGAAGGCGTGCGTCGTTGCCATCGGCGAGTGCGGGCTCGACTACCACTACGACCACTCGCCGCGCGATGTGCAGAGGGACGCGTTCGCAAAGCAGGTCGCGCTCGCGCGCGCCGTGGGGAAGCCCATCGTGGTGCACACGCGCTCCGCAGCGGCCGACACACTCGACGTGCTGCGCGCGGAGTGCCGCGGCGATGTCCGCGGCGTCATTCATTGCTTCTCCGAGGACCGCGCGTTCGCGCAGGTGGCGCTGGACCTGGGCTTTTACATCTCGTTCTCGGGCATCGTCACGTTCAAGAACGCGAAGGCCATCGCGGAGGTCGCTGCATGGGCGCCCGCGGATCGCGTCCTCGTGGAGACCGACAGCCCATACCTGGCGCCCGTGCCGTTCCGCGGAAAGCCTTGCGAGCCGGCGTACGTGAAGTACACCGCGACCCGGGTGGCAGAGCTGCGCGCAGTGTCGCTGGAGCAGCTGGCGCAGACTTCCACACACAACGCCACCGTGCTCTTTGCGCGCGAATTTGGCTGATACTTCAGGGGTTCGGCGCACAGCGCTGAACATGTTGGCGCACCTGGTCGTCCATCTCTACGATCATTGAAGGAGCGGCACGCGCAGCGATGGCGAGCGAGGCGAACAAGGGTTGGAGCGTGGTGACGTCAATCGTCATCCATACGGCCATCCTTTCCGGCAGCGCCTGGGCCTGGAACGCCTGCTTCCTTCATAAGGACGTGGCGCCGGTGAGCCAGCGCGAGCCCGACCCCGCGCCCATTGCCGTGGAGCTGCCCGAGGTGTTCGAGGGCACGCTGATCGCAGACCGCGTGGAGGACTCCACAGGTGAGCCACCGAAGGCGCTCGGTGGTGACACCGTGGCGCGCATCGACACCGGGCGCCCCGGTCGTGGCGGCGACGCGCGAGGTCAACGCGCAACGCACCTCGCCGACGCCGACGACCGCTTCTCGCGCACGCGCGATCTCCTGGACCGGCTCGATCGCGATCAGGAGCAGCGCCTCGCCACGGCGCGCACGCGACAGAGCTTCGACGATCGCAGGACCAGCCGCGACCCGATGGAGCTCACGTTCCTCGCGACCGGCACCGGCACACTGGAGGAGCGCCGTCGCCACGAACGGAATCCGAGCCGCGGCGCGCTGGAGTCACTCCCTGCAGCGGTGCGCGGCGGCGAGCCTGGGCATCTGCGCGACGACGCGGAGCCAGGCGATCGGTCGCGCGAGGGCTCGTCCGTCGAAGGCAGCACGCGCGCGCATGCGGGGCAGGGCCTTCGCACCGCGGAGGAAGGCAGAGACCATCGCGCGTCCGCGGACACCAGGAAGGGCCGTCCGCTGGTGGACCAGGCCGCGGTGTCGATCGCGGCCTCCGTGCGCGGTCGCCCCGGCGACATCGTGGACAGTGATCAGGAGGTCGCGAATGCGCTCCGCTCGATCGTGCACGCGAGCGTCGCGGGCGGCGTAGGCGAGGACGGTCCCGGTGGAACGACCGGCGGAGGCGCGGCAGGCGCCGGCGGCACGTCGGGCGCGGGCTCGCACCCCAGGCCGATGGGAGACGGCCAAGGGGAGACGTACGACTTCAACACGCACGACGCGCGGCTCGTGCCGTACTTCCGTGAGCTGCACAGGAAGATCGATCCGCTCTGGCGCAACGCGTTCCCACACGACGCGATGGTGGAGCTGAAGCAAGGCACCGTCATCCTCGAGTTCATCGTCGAGTCGAACGGCACCGTGAAGGTCCTGTGGCCGCCGCGTCGTCCAAGCGGCATCGACGAGTTCGACAAGAACTGCCGCGACGCCATCCAGAACGCCGCGCCGTTCCCGCCAATCCCAGCCGCCCTCGGCGTGTCGCGCCTCCGGATCATCGCCCCCTTCGAAGCCAAAAATCCGATCGTGAAGTGAGCGCTGAATGTGGGTGCCGAAGGAGGGATTCGAACCGACGAGGCGGAGATCGACGACCCGCGGGAAAACGCCCCGTATCGTGTCTGTGAGAACGAAAGTGAATCGCCCCGCGATCCGGGCTTTCGTGACCACTCGCGACCAGTCAGCACCGCCGACGGGGCGGGACCGAGCGACGCGGAATTGGAGCGTGCGATCGTGTCCGCCATCACGATGGGCCTCAGCGACGTGGCGCAAACATTGGCGAAGAGCCTGGAGGAGAGGCGGCGCACACCCAACGTGATCGACTTGGAGCAAGCTCGCCGGACTCGGCGCTAACCCCCGTTCGCTTCAACTTGAGAGAGTTGCGTGTCGCGCGTCACGGGTTAGACTCGGAGCAGTGATCAGCTCCTCTCACCGCGGAAACACGGACGGCCCGTACCCCTCTCACAGGGTCCGAGCCGCCGAGTGCTCGCGCCCGAGCTGGTCCACAGAGGGTCAGCTCCATGGACACCATCAAGGTAACGCGTACCTGTAGGAGGCGCCAGCGGCTCCAACACCGCCGCGCGAAGCGCTGCGACGCAGCAGAGCGCTCGTTGTCTACCTGTGTGGTCCGAGAGGCTAGGCAGCAGCACTGCCGGACGCAATTGGAGTCCGAGCAGGTCGACCGTCGGCACTTTCGCAAGGATCCGGAGCCGCGCATCGCCAAGGTGCTATCCGGCACTGAGTTCAAGGCGCGGCTGAAAGCGCAGCAACGGTTGGTCGCGCTGGAGCGATTTCGTACGCAGCGTCCACACCTCCTACGCCGTGCAGTCCGTCGTGTGGTCGCAGCGAGGACACCCCGCCGCGTGCGTATCGCCCGGCCTGTGCGGACAGCACCGGCCGACGACCCAGCCCCACCTCCATCGCCGGTTGAGTACCTGGGGAGGATCTCGTGACCCGGCCGCTGACTCCGGCCGCGGTCGCCGTCAATCACGTCCCCGACTCGCGTAGCGTGGCTGCTGCGATGCCGATCGTTGTGAGCGACCAGACGTCGCTCGCGGTCCTCGGCATGGACGATCGCCAGTTTCGCGAACTCGTGAGACAGCGCGCGATTCCGCATCGCAAGTGGAAGAGGCACATCTTCGCGCTTGTTGCCGACGTGCTCGCAGCACTCGGTCTTACTACGAATGCGAATGCGGGTTCGCCGCCCTCAGAGGCATCGGCGCTTACAGAGGCTGAGGCGATCACGCTTGCCGTAGGGCCGCGGAGGTCGCGATGAGTACGTCGGCGCAGCGCCCACGCGGATGGCTCGGTGACGTTCACCCGACTGTCGAGGGCGTCGTCTTCGTGCGGGGCGATCACGCGGAACTGTCTGACCAGTTGCTGTTGACGCTGATGAAGCTCAATCGAAGCGAGCTCGTGATGGACGAGGGAGAGCTCTACGGGTTCAACGCGCTGGTTGGGCTTTGGGAGGTGATCCCCGACTGGCACTTGGCGCAAGTCGTAAAGGCCTTCGCTGGGTCGCCTCTCCTGCTCATCAACGCGCAGACAGGCGAGCCAGTACCCAATGACGATGGATCACCGCGGGTCAAAGAACGCCTCAAGGTATCGGCTTCGTCGGTCCGGGGAGCGATTCAGATCGCCAATACGACGAAAGCTTTCCCTGCGTTCTTCGCGGACGCGAGCCCCGGAATCGCGTTTCGGG
>JANXLV010000146.1 GCA_025355005.1 Myxococcales bacterium
GAGCTGCGCGCGGTGCTCACGTACCAGAGTACGTTCCGCTCCGTGCTCGCTCGAAGCCTCGCCTGACGGGCGGCTCTCACGCCATGCGACGCTGTTTACGCAGAAACAAAAAGGAAATGATCCACAGTCCACAAGGGCTACGGGTCAACCCACCCCCGACCGGTCAATCGTATCGCTCGGAGTGCACTTGCTGCCTCGGTAGCTGCATGTCGTTCTTCAGTAGCTCGCGCACGCCGTCGATCATCTTCTTCAATCCGCAGATGTAGACGTGCGGTGTGGCTCCGCCCTGTGCGAGCTCCTCGAAGAGTCCCTTCACGTGCGTCTGCACATAGCCTCTTCGTCCCTGCCACGCGTCGCTTCCGCGTGACAACGTGTATTCTGCATGAAAGTTGGGGAACTTCGCCTGCATCGCCAGGAGCTCCTCCTTGTAGAGACGGTCCTCCTCGGTGCGCACGCCGAAGAGCAGCATCATCGGGTGTGTCTCGCCTGCGTCGAGCGCTGCGTGAAGCATGCTCCGGAGCGGCGTGACGCCAGTGCCGGTGGCGACGAAGAGCGAAGGGCCGACCTTCGGCGTCCGGAGAAAGAGGCCCTGCGGTCCGATGGCTCGCAGCGCGGCGCCGGGCTCCATGGCGTGCAGGTAGGTGGAGCCCGGGCCACCGTTCACGTGCGTTACCGCCAGATCGAGCGTGCCGTTTGCGCGCGGAGGCGACGCGATCGAGTACGAGCGCCGCACCTCTCCCTCTTCCAGCGGCAAGATGAGCGAGATCCACTGCCCCGGCGCATGCGCCATGGGCGCGCCGTCCACGCGCACGAAATGAAGCTCCTTCACGTTCGGAGTTATCATGTGCGCGTGCGTGAGGCGCACGTCGAACGTCGGGGGAGCGGCCATGGGAGCTTATGTCCCCGAGTCGGGGTCCTTCGTCAATCGACTTCGGAGCAGCGCCGCCCCGGTGAGGCCGTTGCCGTTGTCGGGCGCTCTTGGCGGAACGAGCACGAGCGCCTCCTTCTTGTACGCATAGGCCGGCTTCATGCGCGAGAGCGAGCGGTACTTGTGCTCCATGCGAAGGAGCGCATCCAGCGCTTCTCCCGCGTGCAGGCCCATCTCCTTTGCGGCCGCCACGACCTCCTTGATGTGCGGCGTGGACTCCTCTCCGTGGAACACGGGGCCCGGGAGCACGCCCACGCACGCCGGCTCCGCGAAGCCGACGAGCCGCGCATCGAAGAGGCCGCGCGCGGCATCGAGCGCGATGGCGGTGCTCTCGTCCAGGTCCGTGACGTAGAGCTCCGCACCGGAGAAGAGATCATGCACGAGGAGCACGTCGCCGTCGTCGTCTTCCACCTCGAAGAGGCCACGGTGCGCGCGCGCGAACGGTGTCGCCCATGCTTGGGCTTCCGCGGGCAGGCGCGCCATGAGGCCCGCAAGAACGTCCTTCTGCGTGAGCGCGTCGTCGATGAATGCACGGCTCCGCGCCTCGAACCAGGGGTCCTCGGGCGTGAAGGCGCCAGTGCGGACCTCGAACGAAGCGCGCGCCTCTTCTCGCAGCGCGCGGCTGTCCTCGTGACCAAGAGCCCCGATCAGCGCGTCCACCGCAGCCAGAAAGCGAGAAGCTTCGTGAGTCCCGGCGGGGTGCATCGTGAAGCTGCCCATCCTACCCGTAGTCCGCGTGAAATCGGCCTGCATTTGGTGTACGCTTCGGATCGAGGCAGGACGCACACCCGATGGCGAACAGCGTGTTCTTTCCGCAAGACGCGCTCGACGAGTGGATCGTCGGGGGCTTGATCGATCTCTCCCGCGGCGAGCTCATGATCACGCAGGAGGGTCGCCGCTACAAGGTGATCGAGGCGGTCCGCGTCCTGTCCGAGGTCACAGGCGCTGGCGACCCGAACAAGCTCGTCGGCAAGGTGAAGGCCAACACGGAGCTACAGAAGATCGGCGCCGAGATCATGGAGGGCTCCATGATCCTAGGTGACGCCGCCTACGACGTCGCGCCCGGCTGGATGGGCACTCCCGTCGGCAGCTTCGACGAGCACCTGCGTTCGATCGAGCGCACGGCCGCGCGCGTCGGCATGGATCCGTTCCAGCCAGCAAGCGAAGAGCACCTCCTGTCCGTGGTCCTCGGAGGCAAGAGCCCATGAGCAGGTGCAGCCTTTGAACACGAAAGGCGGGAAGGTTTGAACATCGCGGAGGGCATCCTGCTCGTGCTCACGTCGCTGTCCTACCTGGCAGCGACGCTGGTCTACTTCGCGTTCCTGCTGAACGGGCGCGGGGCGAGCACCGTGAACCGCGTGGGCGCACGGCTGCTGGCGCTGGGCGCATCGTTGCATGCTGCACATATCTGTGTCGCCTCGCTCTACCTCCACATCTGTCCGGTCGAAGGCATCCACTTCCCGGTCAGCGTCGTGGCCATGCTCATGTGCGTCGTGTTCCTTGCCCTCCGCAAGCGCGTGCGTGCGGACGTGCTCGGCGCCTTCGTTGCGCCGTTCGCTCTGACCGCGCTGTTTGCGTCGCGCATGTCGGGCGGGCCCAGCGCAGACACCGGGCACGTGCGCAACGTGCTCTTGCCGCTGCATGTGTTCGTGAACGTCGGTGGCCTCGCCATGTTCGGCCTCGCCTTCTCTGCGGCGTCGCTCTACCTGGTGCAGGAGCGCCTCTTGAAGCGCAAGCGCGTCGAAGGCCTCTTCCAGCGGCTTCCCCCGCTCGACGCGCTCGATCGCGCAGAGCACCGCTTCCTGCTCGGCGGCTTCCCGCTCCTCACCGTGGGCATCCTCACGGGCACCGCGTGGGCGCGCAAGGTCGAGATGGGCGGTACGGCAGACGTGCTTCGCTTCGGCTTCGGCTACGCGGCGTGGATCCTCATCGCAAGCGTCCTCGTGCTTCGCGCGGCGGCGGGCTGGCGCGGACGTCGCGCCGCATACGGCACCATCGCTGGCTTCGGATTCGCGATGCTCGCGATGCTCGTGTACCTCGTGCGCTCCCCGGCGGCTCCTCCTTCACCGGTCGTCATGTCGACGGTCATCACGACCGGCACGAATTCGCAAGGTCTCGAAGGCCCGCTGATGCAACCACCCAGCGCGGGCGGGATCGTGCCGTGAGCCGCGGGCCGATCGTCGTCGTCGGGCTCTCGCACAAGAGCGCGCCGGTGGAGGTCCGCGAGAAGCTGGCCGTGCCCGCGGAGGAGCTCCCGCAGGTGCTCCGTGCGCTCACGCACGATCCGTACGTGGGCGAAGCGATGTTCCTCTCCACCTGCAACCGGGTGGAGGCGTACGTCTCTCCAAGGGCCGGCTCCGGTGCCACGCCGGAGCAGCTCGCGCACGCGGTGCGAAAGGTGTTCGAGGCGCGCGTCGGCGTGAACGCCAAGATCGACCCGGGTCACCTCTACGAGCGCGAGGGTGAGGAGGCCGTGCGCCACATCTTCCGTGTCGCCGCCAGCCTGGACTCAATGGTCCTGGGCGAGCCGCAGATCCTCGGGCAGGTGAAGGATGCGTTCGACGCAGCCACGGAGCACCAGGCCCTCGGGCACTTCCTCGGACGCTGCGTGCATCGTGCATTCACCGTGGCGAAGCGCGTCCGCACGGAGACGCAGCTGGGCGCCGGCACCGTCAGCATCTCCAGCGTCGCGGTGGATCTCGCGAAGCGCATCTTCGGCGACCTCACGGATCACGTGGTGCTCCTGGTGGGCGCGGGCGAGATGGCGGAGGCCGCCGCGAAGAGCCTGGGCAAGGGCGCAAAAGCGATCCGCGTCTGCAACCGGAGCCTGCCGCGCGCCGCGGAGCTCGCTGCACAGTTCGGTGGAGCAGCATCCACACTGGACACGCTCGAGCAGGAGCTCTTGCTCGCAGACGTGGTCGTGACCAGCACCGGCAGCAGCACCTTCGTCATCACGAAGGAGATGGTGAAGCGCGCCATGAAGGCCCGCAAAGGCCGCACGCTCTTCTTCGTGGACATCTCCGTGCCGCGCAACGTGGACCCCCAGATTCACGAGATAGACAACGTCTACGTCTTCAACGTGGACGACCTGGAGGGCCAGGTGCGCGACGCCATGAAGGCGCGCACCAGCGAGGTCGCCGCGGCCGAGCAGATCGTCACCACCGAGCTCGCCGAGTTCCGCATCTGGGCGCGCGGCCTTGCCGTTGCCCCCACGGTGGTCGCGCTCCGTGCCCGTACCCGCGCGGTGCTCACGACGGAGCTGGAGCTCACGCTCGGCTCGCGCCTGCGCCACCTGCCCGAGGGTGACCGCGCTGCCCTCACGCAGATGATCGAGAGCGCCACCAACAAGTTGATGCACACGCCCACCACGCGCTTGAAGCAGGCATCCGTGGAGGAGGACGGGCCGGACATGGTGCGCGCGCTCACGCACCTCTTCGATCTGCCGGAGCCTCATGAAGAGGCGCCGAACGACACCGCCTCCGGGAAGGACGTTGGACAAGCGGCGCAAGACGACAGCGACGACAAGGCGCCGCAGACGCACTGACCATGACGACGCGTCGCGCCCATTGTGGACCCGAAACAGGGCTCGTGGCTTTGGTCTCATTGTCCGTGCTCCTGGTCGTACCGCTTGCTCTCACGTCATGCCGTCGGAGCGCGTCGGACGACCGCGCTGTACCGACGGACCCTTCTGGCGAGTCACCGCCGCCGGACTCGCACGTGGCGCTGGGCGAGGCCTCGATGAAGGTCGGCGATCGCACACGCAACTTCCTCTTCTACATGCCGCCCGCGCGTCCCCTTGGACAGCCCTCACCGAAGCTGCCGATGGTGGTCGCGCTCCATGGGCGCCTCGGCAACGGCAAGGGGCAGGTGAGGCTCTCGCACCTGGACAAGATCGCTGCGCGTGAAGGGTTCATGGTCGTGTTCCCCGATGGCCACCGCCGTTCATGGCACGACGGACGGGAGTCCGGCCCGGCCGCGGAGGATCACATCGACGACGTGGGCTTCCTCACCGACCTGGTGGCCTTCTTCGTGCGCGAGCACGGGGCCGATCCGAGTCGCGTGTATGTTACAGGCATGTCGAACGGCGGCTTCATGTCCGGTACGCTCGCGTGCAAGGCCACCTCGGTGTTCGCTGCGTTCGCAGAGGTGGCGGCCACGGCGTCCAAGGATCTCGAGTCCGTCTGCGCGCCCACGGCGCCCATCCCGGCGCTCTTCATCGTCGGCGATCAGGATCCGCTCGTTCCTTACGGCGGCGGGCCCATCGCGCACGACGACAGCGGCAAGAAGGGCGTGGGCATCAGCGCCATGGCCGAGGCGCGCTTCTTCGCGAAGGCGAACGCCTGCACCGGAGAGGCCAGCGCAGACCTCCCCGACACCGACCCCGCGGACGGCACGCGGTCACAGCTGCTCTCGTTCACGGGTTGCCAGGCAAACGCGGGTGTGGACATCATCACCGTGCACGGCGGCGGTCACGCGTGGCCCGGCGGCTGGGCGTATCTACCAGAGCGCTTCATCGGAAAGACGGCGCGAGACTTCGACGCCTCCGAGCGCATCTGGGCCTTCTTCAAGGACAAACATAGGTAGTGACTAGTTGTCGGCGCGGAGGCCTTTGCGGATCCAGCCTTTGCGGCGGAAAAAGAGCAGGATCGCCAGCGCGACGGTGGCCATGAGCGCGAGCGCGTAGGGATAGCCGTACTGCCATTCCAGCTCCGGCATGACCTTGAAGTTCATGCCGTAGACGCCCGCGATGAACGTGAGCGGCATCATGACCGTGGACATCAGGGTGAGCGTCTTCATGATCTCGTTCATGCGGTTTGACTGCACGCTGAGATATGCATCGAGAGCGCTGGTCACGAGATCCCGGTAGCTGTCGACCGTGTCGCCGATGCGGAGAAAGTGGTCGTACACGTCGCGGAAGAACGGCAGCGCCTCCTTCGGGATCGCCTCCACCTCGCCGCGCGCGAGGCGCAGCAGGGTCTCGCGCTGGTGGATGGCCATGCGGCGCATGGACTGCAGCGTGCGTTTGAAGGAGAGGATGCGTCCGAGCACCTTGGTGCCCTTGGGTGTTCCGGCCTTCGCCAGGACCTCCGTCTCCAGGTGCTCGATCTCCGTGTCCAGCTGGTCCACCAGCGGCATGTAGCGGTCCACCGCGCGGTCGAGCAGCGCGTGCATCACCCACGGAAGCCCCTTCGCCATCAGCCGCGGCGAGCGATCCAGCTCCGCCTGCATATCCTTCGCCACCCAGTGCGACGAGTCGTGCGTGACCAGGAAGTTCTTCCCCAGCACCACATCGAGCTCCACCAGCGAGAGGTCGTGAATGCTCGATGCAGCCTCCAGCCCGTGGACGATCACGTAGGTATAGTCGTCGAAGATGTCGACCTTGGGCGAGGATGACTCCGCCCAGATGTCCTCTATCGTGAGCGCGTGAAGCTTGAGCACATCGGACAGAAGCGCATCCTTCTCCGTCGACCGTGACTCCAGCTCGATCCAGATCGGCTTCCCCGCCGCGATGGCGGCCGTGATCTCCTCCGCATCGTGGGTGGACTTGATCGTGGTCCCTTCGAGGATACGCGCTTGCATGATTGGCCTCCAGTCCCGCTCTAACACCGTGCTCGCGGCCGTGGTAGGTTGCCGCCCATGCAACGGCTCCGCTTTGCCACACGCAAGAGCAAGCTCGCCCTCGCGCAGTCGCGCGCGTTCGGCGTGACGCTCGTGGACGGAAATCCCGGCCTCACGCTGGATGAGCTGCTCGTCGTCACCACGGGCGACAAGATCCAGGATCGCCCCCTCTCCGAGGTCGGCGGAAAAGGGCTGTTCACGAAGGAGATCGAGGAGGCGCTCCTCGCGCGTGAGGCGGACTTCGCCGTGCACTCGATCAAGGACGTGCCCTACGCGCTTCCGCCGGGCCTCGTGATCGCCTGCATCCCGAAGCGCGAGGACCCGCGCGACGTGCTGGTGTCACCGAAATGGAAATCGCTCGCGGCCCTGCCGAAGGGCGCCAAGGTCGGGACCAGCAGCCTGCGTCGCACAGTCCTCCTGCGCCGCGCTCGCCCCGACCTCGACATCGTGCCGCTGCGCGGGAACGTGGACACGCGGCTCGCGAAGGTGGACCGGGGGGACGTGGACGCGATCCTGCTTGCGCGCGCGGGCCTGGTTCGGCTGGGGCTCGCGGATCGTGCGACGGAGATCATCGACCCCAGCGTGATGCTCCCAGCGGTGGGTCAGGGCGCGCTTGGAATCGAGACGCGCGAGGACGACCTTGCTACGCGCAAGGTGCTGTCGGTCGTGCACCACCACGAGAGCGCCATCGCCGTGGCGGCCGAGCGCGGCGTGATGTTCGCGCTCGAGGCAGACTGCAAGACTCCGATCGCATCGCATGCACATCGCGAGGGCGACGACCTGGTCGTGCGTGCGTTCCGCGCAGAGCTCAATGGCGACAACCCGCGAGAAGAGATGGTGCGCGCCGCGTTTCCGAACGACGAAGCGACGGCAAGGGCCATGGGCATCGAGCTAGGGCACAAGCTGGCCTGAGCCGGCCTGAAAAAGGTCGTGGTCCCGGTCGCGGTCGCTGGACGCGACAGCATGAGCGCAATTCGCGCCAGCGTTGGCCGCAGGTCGGTCCTGGACTAAGGTCTCGGCATGCGCGCGCGCGGCCTCGCTCCTCTCGTTGTTCTTGGTATGTTCGTCGCCTGCGACGAGTCGTTCCCGTCGGAGACGCCGAAGGTTCTCGCCACACCCGACGCGAAGGTGGAGATCCGCGTCCGCCCGTTCTCGCTCCGCGTGTTCGACAAGAGCGGCGCGCTGGTGGTGGAGACGCTGACGGAGAAGAGCCCGGACGATCCGAATGGGTCGCCGGCTGCGACACAGGACACCGGCGTTGACGGCCTTGGCGCGATCCCCGGCTGGGATGGCTACCACCCGAACGAAGGCGCGTGGGAGCACTCGGGCAACGGCACGATCACTGCCAGCGACGACGTTTCCGCGCACGTCACACTGAGCACGGACAACGGCCAGATCGACATCGACGTCACGATCGCGGGCAACAAGGTCACCATCAAGGAGGTCGCGAACGGGCACATGCCCGGCGACGCGAACGCCGCGTGGAACAAGACCACCATGGCGTTCCGCCTGCGCGACGCGGATCACTTCTTCGGGCTGGGCGAGCGCTTCGCGACCATGGATCATCGCGGATGGTCGCTCTACGCATGGGCCGAAGAGGGCGGCATCAGCCGCGGCGAGAACATCCCGCCCACCGTCAGTCCGCCGAACCCCGAGGCCAACGGCCCGTCGATGACGTACTTCCCCATTCCGTTCCTGCTCACGCCGCAGGGGTGGGGCATGCAGCTCGCCACCACGCGCCGCACCGAGACGCACTTCGGCAGCGAGCGTGGCGATGCGTGGCGCGCCGCGGTCAACGGCACGGACCTCACGGCGGTGATCTACGTGAACGACTCGCCGCTCGCGAGCATCGACGACTTCACGAAGGAGACCGGAAGACCGTTCGTGCCCGCGCCGTGGGCGTTCGGACCGCGCCGTCGCGTGAGCCTGGGCCAGCAGGTGAACGGCGTGGACGAGTGGAAGCTGCTGCGCTCGCGCGGTGTGCCGACCACCACGCTGGACGACGCGGTGCATTTTCTCCCCCACGGCTCGCAGATCGGCCACGAGGCCGAGCTCACGACCTGGACGCAGACGTTGCACGACAACGGCTTCAAGGCCACGGCGTACAACAATCCGTACGTGTCCGCGGAGGACACCAGCGATCCCGTGTATCAAGCTGGCATCGCGAAGGGCTACTTCATCAAGGACGAGAACGGCAAGCCGGGGCAGTCGTTCTTCATCTCGGGCAAGGCGCAGACGGTCCACACGATCGACCTCACGAACCCCGCCGCAGTGACCTGGTTTCAGGATCTGCTCCGTCGCACGCTCGCGCTCGGTTACGACGGCTGGATGCACGACTTCGGAGAGTACGTGCGCCGCAAGTGGATCGCGTTCGACGGCTCGAATGGCGAGGACCTGCACAACCGCTTCCCGGTGCTCTCGGCGAAGGCCGCGCACGATCTACTCGAGAAGGAGAAGCCCAACGACTACCTCTTCTACGTGCGCTCCGGATACACGGGCAGCGCGCAGTACGCGTCGTCCGGCTGGGGCGGCGACGCAGAGGCCACGTTCGACGACGTGCAGGGCCTCCCCGCGATGGTGCGCGCGGGCCTCAACCTCGGCATGAGCGGCTTCCCCATCTGGGGCAGCGACACCAGCGGTTACAAGTGCCTCACGCTCGCCGCGCGCGACAAGGACGTCTATCTGCGGTGGGCGCAGTTCTCCGCCGTGTGTCCGATCATGGAGGAGGAGAACGCCTGCTCGAGCATCACCAACCCGAACGCGTTCAAGTGGAAGCTGTGGAACGACGACGAGACCGTCACCGTTTACGGCGCCGCAGCGCGCCTGCACACGCGCCTTCAGCCGTATTTCATGCTGCTTGCGAAGGAGGCGCACGAGACCGGCGCGCCCATCATGCGCCATCCCATGCTGGCCTTCCCGCACGAGCCCGAGAGCTGGAAGATCGAGGACGCGTTCTTCGTGGGCCGTGGCCTCTACGCGTCGCCGGTCGTAAGGCGCGCGGTCACGGAGAAGACGACGTGGATGCCGCCGGGCCGCTACGTCGCGCTCGATGACTCGTCGGTGCTCACGGGCGGAGCCACGGTGACGTTCCCCGCGCCGCTCGGTCGCCTGCCGCTGTTCCTGGTCGAGAACCAGATGGTGCCCATGCTCGATCCGACGATCGACACGCTTGCGCCATCGACCGTGCCCGGCGTGGTGTCGCCCGACAAGGTGGCGGACAGGCTGGATGTCGTGATCTCCCTGGGGCAGGGTGGACATGCGGAGCTCACGCTGGTGGATGGCACCGTGCTCACCGCGGATCGCGCCGCGACTGCGCCTGGGCCCGCGACGAATCCGAACAAGCTCACGATGGCGGCGGTCGCTGACATCGGCACGTGCGCGAGCTGCTTCTTGGCCGCGCCAGAGGGCGGCGTGAACCGCTTGCGCATCACCACGCCGAGCGCGCCCACGTCGGACATCACGTTCGACGACGTGCACCTCACCGTGAAGGGAAGCCTCACGCGCCGCATCCGATGGGACGTGCGGAGGCTCTGACGGCCGACA
>JANXLV010000167.1 GCA_025355005.1 Myxococcales bacterium
GCGAGCAAGCTTGGTGAAGTCTTTCCGAGCATGTGCGCGGTGCAGGCAGCGGTGATGAAGTCGTGGACGGAGCGAGCTTGTTGCCTCAAGGTCGCGTGAACCGTGAGGACGCGCTCGACAAAGCGACATCCGTGGTCGGAAAGACTTCACCAAGCTTGCTCGCGGCCTGACATACGAACGAGCCGACGCGCCGCGTGGGTGGGCGCGCGGAGCCACGCTCGGGGCCGCGCGACCCGTGAACGGTTACAGCCAGATATAGGCGTTCGGATACTTGCTTCGGACCGTGGCGACGAACGCGGCATATGCGTTCTCGAAGCCCGCGGGCGCCGCGCTCAGGTTGTCCATGTCCGTGCCGCCCAGTGACATCACCACCGCGTCCGGTGTGATCTTCGCGAAGTCCCAGATGCTCGGGTTCTTCTCGGGAAGCGAGCGCGGAAAGATGATGGGGAATGTGTCCAGGTCCCCGACGTTGCCGTTCTTCTGGATTCCCTTGGCGGAATACCCAGTAAGGATCATGTCCGCGGACAGGCCAGCGGCGGTGAGGAACGACATGCTCTTTCGCGCGTTGTCGAACTGTGTGGGGGCGCCGCCCATGCAGGTGACGTTGCGATCGCCCTCCACGCCGAAGCCGTCGATGGTGGAGTCCGTGAGGAACTCGATGCGACGTGCGGCCGGGGGCGGCGGCGGGAGCAGCCCTGCGCCTCCAGTGAAGGTCATCCCTTCGAAGCGCACGGTGCCGCGGTTGGCCTCGTTGCGCTTCTCGATCTCCACGGTGTGAACGCCAGCGCCAAGCCCCGCGGCCAGCGGATACACCGCAGACGCACCGGACACGCTGAACGGCGTCTGCGGCACTCCGTCCAGGATGATGTTGAACCAGCTGGGTCCGCCCGCGAAGCCATCGGCCTCGCTCAGCGTGACCGACGCGTCCGTTCCGTCGAAGCGAGCGACGATGCGCGTACCGGGCCACGCCATGCGTGCGCCCAGCGGATCCGTCACGTCGAAGCGCCCGACGTAGAGGCAGCCGGGAGGTCCTGCATCCACGCCGCCGCTGTCCGTCCCCGCGTCGAAGACGGAGCCGTCGGACCCGGTCATCGCATCGCTCGCGCTTCCGTCGCTCGCGCTTCCGTCGCTCGCGCTCCCGCCGTCGGACGCGGTGCCTGCGTCCTTGCCGGGCGAGCCCGCGTCCGCTCCAGCGCTTCCGTCGGAGCCGATGCTGCCATCTTCGGAGCGGGACGACCCGTCCGCCGGGGCCCCGGAGTCCTGCCCGCCGCCAGCGCCGTCACTTCCACATGCGAAGAGCGCCATGGAGAGCGCGGTGGGGATCACCAAGCATGAGAGGAAGAAGGTCGATGTTCTCATGTCGCCACCATCCCTCAGTGTACAGGGACGGCGAGCGGCGACAACGCATATGGATGCAGCTGTCGGGTGCGTGTGCGGTGATCGCGCGCGCTACTTCGCGCCCATGTACGTGAAGTCGACGCTGACCTGTCCGCTCGGTGGTTGATCGTTCGCGTCGACCAGAGCGTTCGGGGGGATCTGCACGGATGCGCCGTTGTGGGTGGCGACCATGGGCTGCGTGGCGAAGCCGCTGCGGCTCGACGGCTCGATGTTCGACGAAATCATCCGGATGCGGTGACCGATCACATGCGGTGCGTGACGTCGATCGCGATCGTCTTCGCGGTGACGCTCACTTCGGTCGTCGCTGCGTCGTGGTCGAGGACGCGCGAGTTCGGTGGCTTCGGCGCATGAAACGCCGTTGCTGCCCCGCCCGCGTCCGCATCGGTCCATTTGCCCGCCACCGAGCAGGCCATGAGCGCCGCGTGTAGCGCCTTCGCACTGGCGGGCCGATCGGCCGGCGCCTTCGCGAGACACTGCATCACGATCCGCTCCAGATCTTCGGGGATCGTCGCGTCGGGACGTTGCGCGCGAAGGCGCCGTGAAGGCGGGTCCGGCGGCGTGACGACATGGTGCCGGCACGCATCCATCTCACAGTTCCCACCGAAGACGACGGTGCCCGTGAGCAGGAAGTACGCGACCGCCCCGAGCGCGTAGAGATCCGCGCGACCGTCGACCGAGCCCGGCTCGCGCATGGTCTCGGGCGCGAGATACAACGGGGTACCGACGATGTATCCGGCGCGCGAGACGTCGGGACCGCTGCTGCGCGCATTGCTCTCGCCCGCGGCCGCTTCGTCGGCAACGGGGCCGAGCTGCTTCACGAGGCCGAAGTCGACCACCTTCGCGACGTCGAACGTGCTGCCGCGCGCGCAGAGGATGATGTTCGCCGGCTTGATGTCGCGATGGATCAAGCCGACGGCGTGCCGTTACGTTCGAAGAATTTACCCATTCAAGGATGGAATGACCCCTGCACTTCGAGGTCAGGTCATGGGTGAAACGGGCTTCCCTCTCGAGGTTCTTGTCGTGGACGACGACGACAGCACGCGCGAGCCTCGATCGCGTTGAACTGCTGCACGCTGACGGGGCTGCTGCTCACGAGGTGATAGGCGCCGCCCGGCTGCACCACGGAGCCAGGGAGCGTGGGCGCCGCAGCTCCGCATTCATCGAAGTCAGAGCTCCAGGCTCGCGTGCAGGTCTTCGAGTCGGTAGATCAGCTTGCGCGTCGACATCTGGTTCTTGTTCATCATGCCCTGCTCGCTGCATGCGCCGGGCCAGAGCCGATTCCCATGGAAGCACCTTTAAAACCACCTTCACGGTCTCTTCGTGCGCGCGAGTGTGCAGCCAGCTACGCAGTGTGCAGCACACGGGCTAGCGCCGCTCTTCAGGGCGCGACGGCCGCGGGCTGGAATCTCCCGCCCACGGTGATGGGGCCTGCGCCGCAGTCGCCGCCCCACACGACGAGCTCGCCGCCGACCCACGCTGCGGCGCCTCGCGCGATGAGGCCCGCTGGCGGCGTCGAGGTGTCGGTGGACCACGCCTTCGTCTTGCGGTCGTAGATGTCCAGCGTCGGCAGGTCCGTGCACGTCGCGCCTTGCCGCACGTGGTAGATGCGCCGCCCGTCGTCCGCGTGACGCATCAGCAGCGCGAAGTCCGGCGTGCCCACGGGCACCGTCCACGGCGCCCACGTGCCGAGCGCCAGATCGTACTCCAGGCCCGCCGGCGCGTTGCCGTACGCACCGCCTCCGAACAGGTGCATCACGTTGCCCTCGCGGAAGACGGTGAAGTAGCCGCCGCGCTCGCAACCCGCTAGGCCACACCCTGCATCGACCCACGCGCCTCCGGGAGTGAGCCGCCCGCCCGTCGCGATCGCCGGACCGACGCCGCTGCCGCCGCCGTACGCGAAGATCTCCGTGCCCGTCCACGCCATGGCGAAGTTGTAGCGAGCCGGGGGCTCGTTCGCGGCGCCCGTGTACGTCCACGCGCCGCCGGCGCTTTCCTCCAGACCCGACGCGACCGCCGCGCCATTGCTGCAGTCCGTGAGCCCGCCGAACGCATACAGCTTCGTTCCAGTGCTGACGATCTCGTGCGAGCACCGCTGGCTCAGCGCCGACGAGTACGTCGACCACGTATCCGTCGCCAGATCGTACGCGACGGCCGCCGTGATGCCGACGCTCTGGAACGTGAGCGTCCCGCCCGTTGCCACGTACTTGGTGCCAAGCCCCGCCGCGGCATGCCGATCGCGCCCCACCGGCACCCCAACCGCCGACAGCGGCTGCCACGCCGGCGTGCAGCGCCCGGCGACGCACGTGCGGCCATGCAGGCAGGCGTACCCGCACACCCCGCAGTTCGCGGTCTCCGTCATGAGATTCGTGCAGGCTGCATCTGGCGCGTCGATGGCCGCGTCCGCGGGCGAGTCGGACGCGGCGTCACTGGCATTCCCGTCGCTTGCGCTCGCGTCGTCCTTCGAGGCATCGATGCCCGGAGTGGGAGTCGCGTCGTCCGCAGGCGTCGCGTCGAGCGTCGCGTCCGGTCCGGCGTCCGCCGGGATGGCCGACTTGTCGTCCCCCGAACACGCGGCGACGACGGCGAACAGCGCAGTGGGAAGCAAGGCGGCACGGCTCATCGACATCAGCGAAACTCTTCTGCGCATGGTTGCTTCCTTACGGTTCTCGATGGGACTGGTCAGTGGCACGTGGCGGTCAGCGTGGTGGCCCCGAGCATCGAGCCCGAAAGCGCGTGGCTCGATGAGTCGCTGAACGTGGCTCCGTTGGCGGAGTCGAAGTGGAGCAGGACGGAGGTGGACGCATCGTTCGCGAAGCGGTTCGTGGGGACGAAGTTCGCCGCGTAACGAAGCGTGCTCGAGACGCGCACCTCGTCGATCAGACCGCCCAGCCCATCGGTCGTTGCGTACGAGATGGACCCAAGACGAAGGTCCGTGGGCGCGCCTACCTGCGCTGTGGTGCCGACGACAGTCGACTTCAGCTGACCGTCCCAGAAGAGGGTCAGCGTCACGTTCGCGCCGGCGACCGCGCGGCACCCGGCCACGTGATGCCACGCGCCGTCGTGCGGGTTGAAGCCGTAGGACGCGGACAGCAGCGCGCCCCCGTTCTGTGCGGCGAACAGCACCTTGCCGAGATCGTCTCGAACCGACAGGATGAAGTCGCACACGTCACCGGCGCTGCAGTCCGTGAGGAACGCTGGCGACGACTTCGTGTTGTCCAGGTTGAGCCAGGCCTCGTAACACGCATTGCCGGTGGGCATGATCGCTGCGCTCGCGTTGACGACCGCGCCGCCGCCCACCGGTATGGACAGGCTGCCGCACGTGGCGCACACGTTGGGCGTGTCGCAGATGCTCCCGACGACGCAGTCCGTGGGGGCGACACACATCTTGCCATTGGCGCACGCGGGCGCCCCGTTCGGGCCGCCGCAGTCGACATCGGTCTCGCCGTTGTCCTGCTTGCCGTCGACGTAGCTGGTCGCGACGCAGAGCTTGCCCACGCTGCACCACGCGCTCGCGCAGTCGTTGTCGAGGGCGCACGTCTCGCCGTCGGCGCAGGTCGGCGCCATGTCGGTCGTGTTGCCGCCGCAGTCGATGGCGCTCTCGCCGAAGTCTTGCTTGCCGTCCGTGGCGCCGGTAGCGCAGAGGCCCGCCACCGAGCACGCGAGCGGCTTCGCGCAGTCTCCATCCGCGGCGCAGGCTGCTCCTGCCGCGCAGTTCGGTGAGCAGCCGAGCGAAGCGTCGAAGGACGCATCGGCTCCTGCGTCGGTGCCTGCATCCGTCACGGAGCCGGAGTCGCCGGCGTCGCCTGGGGCGCCGGTGTCACTCGCGTTGCCGCCATCGTCCGCATTGCTGGCAGCATCGGTGTTGTTGTGCGAGCCATCGAGCGGCGCCGCGCCGTCACTGCCGCTTGCGTCTGGACCGGCGCCGGCGTCGGAGCCGCTGTCGTCGGAGTTGCTTCCGCTGCACGCGGCCACGATCAGGACAGCTGGAACAACGAGGCGCACGATGGCGCGAGATGATGGAGACATATTTCCCCCCAGACTTCGACGCGCAGCAACGAAAGGCCGTCCGCGAGCGGCGCTCAGCGTCTTGGATGACGGGGCTGTCCGCGGGCCGACCAGTCCCGCCCGACAACCGTCGATACCTGGTCAGGGTAGGGCAGTCGCGCGCATCCGCAAGACCCATCAACGCATCACCCCGCGAGGAGTCGGGTAGCCCCGCCAGTTTCCCGGCGGGGCCCCCACAGATCCGGACGTGCGGAATTCCAGCATCCGGCTCTTCGGAGATCAGGTTCGCTGCGTTCCGTACCAATGTACGATGCGCGGCTCCGGAAGCGGAAAACGCTCCAGGGGCCGATGCATCGCTTCCCAGCTGAGGAAGGCCTTCTGGCTTCGATGGGATAACCACCTCCGCCAGATGGCCTTTGCTTGATGAAGAATCCGCGAGAGCGCCGCGTGATTCGACGTGACGCCGAAGTACGTGTAGTGCCCACGCAGTTTCATCACCAGTGCGCGATGCTGCGCTTCGACATCATCGTGGCGGTGCGTTCGGCACCACTCGTTGATGCGGCGTAGCGTGCGACTGAAACGGTCCTTCGCCGTGCGCTTCTTCACCACCCACTTGCCGTTTCGCGACAAGCCCCAGTGATGTGTGAAGCCCAGGAGATCGGGTGGGCCAGTCGAATGGCGGCCTTCAGCGCCCGCTCGTGTGTCGTTCGTTCCATGTCGATACCTCCTGGGGATGTCCGACGCGCGACACGTCCGGTGGTTCGTTCGAACTTTCGACACGTGATTGTAAGTGGCAGCGAAACAATCGACGGCGAGCTTTCTCGCCCGTCACCCGGCGCAGGCTCAAGCCGGCCGCGCTCCGGTCGTTCAGGAGGACGAGGTCGCATGGAAGCGCAACGATCACTGTACGAGCTCCTGGGCGGCGCGGCGACGCTGCGCGGGGTCCACAAGATCTTCTACGACCGGGTCTACGAGCATCCCTGGCTGCGTCAGTACTTCGACGGGGTCCCCCGGACCGTGATCGAGAACCAGCAAACGGAGTTCATGGCGCACGCGATGGGCGGGCCGAATGACTACTGCGGCAAGTTCCCAGTCCCCGCGCACGCCCACATGTACATCACCGAGGAGCTGTTTGACCTGCGTCATCAGCTCCTCCTCGAGTCCATCCGCGCAGCCGGCGTCTGCCAGGACCTGGCCGCGCGCTGGCTCAAGATCGACGATGCCTTCAGGGGGCGCATCTGCAAGAAGAGCCCCGCCGACTGCGTGGGTCGCTTCAAGACGGAGCCCATCCTGATCGTCCCCAAGCCGGGAGGCTGAGCGCATCGGGAACAACCGGATGGGGGCCGCGCGTCTGGCCTTCACATGACAGGACTCTCCGAGCGCATAACCGCGCAGTCACTCTACTTCGTGCCCGGCAACGGAATCGCAGCGGTCTCCGCCCATTGACCCCGCTCCTGACGAGTCACGAGGAGGAGCATCGCGGGCAGCGCCAGGAGCGACACCACCATGGACACCGACAGCCCGAAGATGACCACGGTGGCCAGTGGCCGCTGGACCTCCGCGCCCGCGCCCGTCGCGATGGCGGCTGGTACGAAGCCTATCGCCGCGATGAGCGCTGTCGAGAGGCGCGCACGGAGCGATGCGAGCGCCGCGTCGCGTACGCGGTCTTTGGCAGGCCTGTCGGGCGGCTGCGCGGCCAGGTTCCCGCACATGACGATGCCCGTACAAACGGACACTCCCGCAAGTGCGATAAACCCAACGCCGGCCGGGATGCTGAAGGGCAGTCCCCGGACAACAAGTCCGAGCACGCCGCCACCTAACGCGAACGGAAGGCTTGCGACGGTCACGAGCATGTACGAGACGCGCTTGAACATCATTACCAACATCAGCGAGATCACGCCGAGCGCCACCGGCACCAGCGCCAAGAGGCGGCTCTTCGCTCGGTTGAAGTTCTGGAACTGTCCGCCCCACTCCACGCGGACACCGGGCGGCAGCGGCATTGCGTCCACCTCCGCCTTCGCCTCGTTGACGAAGCCGACAAGATCGCGTCCGCGCACGTTTCCCTGGACAACCAGTCGCCGCTCCATCTTCTCGCGGCTCACCTGGATGACGGTCTTCTGCTCCTCGATCCGCGTGAGCATGGACATGGGCACCAGCGCCCCCTGCTGCGTGGCCACGGGCAGCCGGCCCAGGTCCGCCGCGCTGTTCACTGACTCACCACCGACACGCAGGCGCAGCGGGAACACGCGCTCGCCCTCGCGCACCACGCCCACGTCCAGTCCGGAGCGCGACATGGAAAGCGTATCCAGCACCGCCTTCGGCGCGATGCCCAGGCGTCCCGTCCGATCGCGATCGATCGTGACCTCCACGGCTGGCTGTCCGACGGGGATCTCCATCTTGAAGTCCGTCGCGCCAGGCACCTTCGCGATCTTGTGCTTGATGCCCTCGGCGACCTTCGCCATGGCGTTGAGATCCTCTCCGTAGATCTTGACCGCCACGTCGCTGCGCACACCCGCGACGAGATCGTTCACCCGCATCTCGATCGGCTGGGAGACGGCATTGACCGTGGCGGGTACGCGACGCTCCAGCGTGCTGGAGAGCTCCTCAGCCAAAGTCTCGGGGGTAAGGCCTGGCCTCCACTCGCTCCGAGGCCGAAGCAAAACGAAGACATCGGAAGACTCGGGCCCCGCCGGGTCCACCGCTCCCTCGGGACGGCCGATGCGGTTGATGACGCTCTCCACCTCGGGGATCTCCCGCAGTGCGTCTTCCGTCTCTTTGCCAAGCGCCAGCGCGGACGGGAGCGAGCTGCTGGGTTGCCGTAGGGCATCCACTGCGAATGTGCCCTCAAAGATGCGGGGTAGGAAGTCCGCGCCAACCCGGGTCCCGGCGCCAAGCATGAGCGCGGCGACGGCGAAGGAGAGCGCGATCACTTGTCTCGGCCGGCCAAGGGCCCAGGAGACGATCGGCGAGTACGCCCGCTTGGCGACGCGCGAGAACCAGGGGTCCACGCTGGTCGCACTGGCGCGGAGGAAGACGGGTGCGATCGCCGGCAGCACCACCAGCGCATAGACGATGGCCCCAAGCAGCATGAACGAGAGCGAGAAGACGACGGGCCGGAACATCTTGCCCTCGATATCCTCAAGCGTGGCGAGCGGCAGGAACACCAGGAGGGTGATCACGACGACGAAGAGCGCCGGGCGCGCGACCTCCGCCATGGCGTCGATGATGTGCCGACGCCGGGACTCCCTCTCGGCGATGGACGCACCATGGGCCATCGCGTGCTCCACGGTCAGGACGGCGCCCTCGACGATGATGCCGAAGTCCACCGCACCAAGGGACATCACGTTGCCGCTGTAGCCGATGGCGGAGAGGCCGATGAATCCCGCCAGCATGCTGAACGGGATGGCACCGGCTACCAGTAGGCCCGCGCGCACGCTGCCAAGTGTGAGAAGAAGACACCCGAGCACGATGAGGGCGCCCTCGCCCAGGTTTTTGCCAATGGTGAAGAGCACGCTCTCGATGAACTCCGTGCGGTCGTAGAACGGGTCAACGGTCACGCCAGCCGGCAGCCTCGGCGCGATCTCGGCGAGCTTTTCCTTCACGTGTGACGTGACCTCCCGGCTGTTCTGGCCCTTCAGCATCAGCACGCTGGCGCCTACGATCTCCCCGCGCCCATCTCGCGTCATGGCGCCCTGGCGCTGCGCTGGCCCCGTGTCCACCTCGCCCAGATGTCCGATTTTTACCGTCACGCCGCGCGCGTCGGTGCGGACGACAGTCTGTCGGATGTCCTCCAAGCCGCGGAAGCGAGCGTCGCCGCGCAATAGGATCTGCTCACCGTCGGACTCCAGGTAGCCGCCGCCGGCAAGCGCGTTGTCGTTCGTCAGCGCCTTCTGCACCTCGGCCGCGGACAAACGGTGCGCCGCCATGCGTGCCGGGTCCAGGGTGACTCGATATTGCTTCTCGGCGCCGCCGTAGGTGACTACCTCGATCACGCCTGGCACCTGCCGCAGGCTGGGCGCGATCTGCCATTCGACGATCGTGCGGAGTTCCTCCGTGGAGCGGGCCGGCGCGCTCGCCTTCACCTCGAACATGTAGATCTCCCCAAGCGCCGTAGCGATGGGGCCCAGCTCCGGCTTGCCTACGCTCTCCGGGACCTTGTCGCGCACGGACGGCAAACGCTCCGACACCAACGAGCGCGCGAAGTACACGTCCGTACCATCCTGGAAGACCAGCGTGACGATGGAGATGCCGAACTTGGTGATGCTGCGGGTCTCCTTCAGACGTGGTGTGCCGGCCATCTCGCGCTCGATGGGCTGGGTGACTTGGGTCTCCACCTCGGTCGCGGAGAGCTGCGGCGCACGCGTGACGATCTGAACCTGCGTGCTCGTCACGTCCGGCACGGCGTCAATAGGCAAACGCGCTGCCGAGAATGCGCCCACGCCAACGATGATGGCGGCTAAGAGGAGCGCCAGCAGCCTGTTTTCGGCTGCCCAGCGGACAAGTGCGCTCATTGCTTGGTCGCCTCTCCGCGCAGCACGAAGGCTCCCCGCGCCACGATCCGCTCGTCCTTGTGCAGCCCGTCGGTGATGCGCACGAGCTGGGCTGACCGGGGCGCCGTCGTGACGGTGCGGACCTCGAACACGCCGCGCTCCTTCTCCACGAAGACCACGTCGCGACCTCCCAGGGGCTGGACCGCGGACCTGGGGAGCAACAGCTCCGCGCTGTCCGCGCTGGCGATGGGGAGCGATGCGCGGACGAACAGGCCCCGCCGCAGCGCACCGTCTTCGTTTGGCACCTCCACGCGTGCGCGGAGCGCGCGGCTCTCGTGCGCTACCTGCGGCTCAAGGGCCACCACTTTACCCTTCACGATCTTCCCACCGAGCGCATCAATAGTGAGCTCGACGGGCGTGCCCTCGCGGGCGGAGCCGACATCTGACTCGAACACGTCCAGGACCGCCCACATCGTGCGAGTATCAGCGATGGCGAAGACCGTATCCCTTGGCTCCACGAACGCACCCAGGGTGGCATCGCGCGCGACGACGACACCGTCGATGGGCGACGTGAGGGTCACATGCCCGTGAGAGCGGAGCTCGCCCGTGCCTTGCGGGACATCTGCGCCGAGCAGCGCGAGCTTTGCCTTCGCACCAGCAAGATCCGCCTCTGCCACGCGCTTCCGCCCGCGGGCAAGCTCCTCGTCACTCCTGCTGGTTAGCTGCTCCTCCAGGAGAGCCGCCTCCCGCCGCGCGTGATCACGCGCGATGTCCAGGTTGGCTTGAGCAGAAAGCGCCAGAGCCTGGGCGTCCGAGATTTGCGGGATGAGCAGCGTCGCAAGGGGCTGACCGCGCTTCACCTTGTCGCCAACGTTGACGTGCACCGACGTGATGCGTCCCTCCGCCAGGTAACCAACCTCCGCGTATTTGTCCGCCACGTACTCCAGCGTGCCCGGGAGCTCAACGCGATGAACCGCCGCCTCACCACCGGCCTGTTCGACCACGATACCAAGACGCGCGAGAGCGTCGGGGTTCAGCCTGAGGAGCTGTAGTGCAGCTTCTTCGGACTGAGACGGACGGACCTCGACCGGCGACTTTCGACATGCAGGAAGAAGCATGAGGGCGAGCAACAGAAAGAGAAGGCGCATGCCGCTCCTGATGCAGCGTGCATGCCAGAGCGTGAATGCTTCCCATGTAGCGTCGCAATTCGCGCTTGTCGCGAAATCCAACGCGACGCCCGGGCCCGCCCCCACGCGGCACAAGAGGAGGTGCGCCGATTCGGATCCTCCTCGCCTCCGGATGCACGATGACGGTGCGCCCCACCTCACATCGTTCTGCAGAGGTGGCCTTCGGCGAGGCAACCTCCCCCGTGAAGACCTCCGGCGACCCCATGGTGCGATGGTCCCGACACCATGACGCGCCGCCGGAGCGGCCGGAGAAGGCCTGGTGATCGCGGTGCTGGATTTTGCGACGGTTTCAGAATCCGACAGCGCGAACAACTCAGCTGCCGAGCATTTTCGGGAAGTTGGGAGCGGCACACGGCGTGCTGCTCTGGTGAAGTAGTCCACCTCAACGAGAGAGCCAATCATCATGAGTCGTTCACTATGGGCAGTCGCGAATCAAACCTTGTTCGTAGAGCAGCGTGTCCTCCTGGCAGATCCAGATCCGGCGTCGCGCGCGAGCCTATTCGAGGGGCTCTCGAGGGACGGTCACGACGTCGCGTGCGCAGTGGGTCCCAACCAGCTGCTCTACATGCTTACGTCGTTCGGAGAAGCGGTTGCTACACGCCCCGACGTGGTCATCGTCGATGTAACGATGGGTGACGCGAATGCATGGGAGGTGCTGCGAACGTGTCGCCGTGACATCGGCGATGCGCTCCTCATCATCCTTGCCCCGTCCCATGCGCCCGGCGCCTTCGACGAGCTCACACCCTGCGTCGTGTTCACCCGACCGTTTTCGGAGGAGGATGTCCGGACAGCCGCGCTGAATGCGCCCCTCTCCAGGAAGCTGCGCCAGGCGGCGCGAGCGGTGCTCGAAGGTCGATCCGCCGCCGCCTCCCTCGAAAGACCGCGGGCCGCGGAGTCAGCATGAACGGCAACGGCCCCAAGCGCGCCCTCCTGGCAGAGGACGACGATGACATGCGGGCGCTGCTGGCTCGAACGCTCGAGCGCGGCGGCTACGGAGTCGAGAGCGCGAACAATGGGCGCGACGCTTGGGAGCTGTGCGCGCACCGGGACCACGAGCTCCTGGTGCTCGACGTCCGAATGCCGGAGCGCTCTGGGCTGGACGTACTCATGCAATTGCGCAGGGAGGGCGTGTACGTTCCCGTGGTCCTCATCTCCGGGTTCGCAGACGGCGTCGAGGATCTCAGCTCCGACTATGGCGCGGTGGTTTTGGCCAAGCCGTTCTCAGTCGAAGCGCTGTGGGATGCGGTAGAACGAGCCCCCGATGCTGCGGCATCGGCGTTTCGTTCGTGCGCGGAGCCGCTTCAGAGCACTGGGTGATCCCTTTCGCACAAAGCCGTTAGGCTTCGTGGCTACACACCATGAAGGTCTTTGCCAAGTTCCTGTTCTGGTTCTTGCTCGCCAGCACGCTGTGCTTCGGAGCTACCGCCTACCTCTCGGCGCGAAGGGAGGCCAGCGACGTCGAAGCCAACGTCAAGAACGACATCACCGCGCTGGGCGAGGGCCTGCGCGAAGGCCTGGGCGCCGAATGGTCGCTCCATGGCGAACCGGGGGTCGCTACATTTCTGAACTCGGTGAACGCGAAGCGATCGGACGTGGACATCACGTGGGACCGCTCCGCCTCTGCGGGAATGAGCGCAGCGCCCAGCACCACGATCGACGACAGCAGCGGCGCGAGAACGGTACGTGTGGTGATCCCGGTGTCGTTCCCCAACGGAACGGGTGGCACGCTAGTGGTCGCCCGAACGGTCGCGAGCCAGGGCGCGCTCCTGAAGGCCGAGCTCCTGGACGAGCTCTGGGTCATGGGCGCCCTCTTCGCAGTCTCGGCGATGCTAGCCGTGGGCTTGGGCGGCGCGCTTATCGGAAGGCGTCTTGACCAGGTCGTGGAGCAAGCGCGCCGCATCGGCGAGGGGGACTTCTCCGCGCGCCTGGTCGTGACGTCGAGTGACGAGATCGGTGCGCTCAATCGCGAGCTGAACTCCATGGCGGACCGGCTGGTGCAGACCAAGTCCAGGTTGGACGCGGAGGCAACGGCCCGCGTCGAGACGCTGGAGCAGCTACGTCACCTGGATCGCCTGCGGACCGTTGGGACGCTCGCGTCAAGCCTTGCTCACGAGCTGGGCACGCCGCTCAATGTACTTCTCATCCGCGGGCAGGCGCTCAGCGCGGGCGATGTGGCGCCCGAAGAGGTGACGGAGACGGGCGTACTGATCGTTAGTCAGGTCGCCAAGATGAGCAAGATGGTGCGACAGCTCCTGGACTTCTCCCGACAGAAGCAGGACAGGAAGAGCCAGGTGTCCCTGGCGGAGATCGCGCGCAGTGCGGCCCTGCTGCTATCTTCTCTGGCAAAGAAGAACAATGTGGTCATCGAGGTGGACGTGGAAGAGGCGGTGTCCGTGACGGGCAGCCCGGAGCAGCTCGAGCAGGCGCTCTCCAACCTGATGCTGAACGGCATGCAGGCCATGACGAATGGGGGCGAGCTCCGCCTGTCCGTGCGCTCCGCCATGCGGTCCAAGAAGCCGGGCTCACCGCAGCTCCTGGTGGGCATCATCGAGGTGCGCGATCAGGGCCCGGGCATTGCCGCGGACGATCTGTCGCGCATCTTCGAGCCGTTCTACACCACGAAGCCCGCGGGCCTGGGTACGGGTCTCGGCCTGTCGGTTGCCTCCGGCATCGTGGAGGAGCTGGGCGGGTGGGTCCACGCGGAGAGCGAGATCGGCAGGGGCAGCGCCTTCGCGCTCCACATCCCGAGGGCGATGTGAAGGCGCGGCTCCTGGTCGTGGACGACGATGCGGACATGTGCGCGGAGCTTGCGCGCATGCTCGGCAAGCGCGGCTACGACGTCACCACGGACGGCTCGGCGGAGTCAGCGTGGGCGCGTCTGACAGACGCGGACTTCGACGCGGTCATCACCGATCTCAACATGAAAGGAATGAACGGCGTCGAGCTCTGCGATCGCATCGTGCAGAACCGGCCAAACGTGGCGGTGATCATCGTCACGGGCTTCGGCACCATGGAGACGGCGATCGCCACGATGCGCGCGGGCGCATTCGACTTCCTGACGAAGCCCTTCAACGCGGAGCAGCTGGTTTTTTCGATCGAGCGAGCCCTGCGGCACGGCTCACTGGAGCGCGAGGTCGCGCGCCTGCGCAGGGACGTCGAGGTGACCCGCGGGCCAGGCGCCGAGATCATCGGCGACAGCCCGCCGATGCGCGAGGTGTGGGACCTGATCCTGCGGGTCGCGGAGACGGACGCAACCGTACTGATCACTGGCGAGAGCGGCACCGGCAAGGAGCTGGTAGCCCACGCCATCCACGACAAGAGCGGACGGCGGGGCGGTCCCTTCGTGGCGATCAACTGCGCCGCCGTTCCCGAGGCGCTGCTGGAGAGCGAGCTCTTCGGTCACAAGAAGGGCGCCTTCACGGACGCAAAGACCGCTCGCCGCGGGCTCTTCGTGGAGGCGTCCGGTGGAACGCTGTTCCTGGACGAGCTGGGCGAGATGCCGCTGGGCATGCAGGCGAAGCTGCTCCGCGCGCTGGAGGAGCGCAAGGTAAGGCCGGTCGGAGGCGACGCCGAGGTGCCCTTCGACACGCGCATCGTTGCCGCCACCAACCGTGACCTGGAGTCGCGCGTGCAGGAGCGGACCTTCCGCGAGGACCTCTACTATCGCATCAATGTCGTCCACGTGACGCTGCCCCCGCTGCGGAGCCGCGGTCACGATATCCTGACGCTGGCGCAGGCCTTCATCACGAGGTTCGCGAAGCGCCACGGCAAGGCGGTGACCGGCCTGTCTCCGGCGGCGGCGGAGAGGCTGCTCTCGTACACGTGGCCGGGCAACGTACGGGAGCTAGCCAACTCCATGGAGCGAGCCGTCGCGCTGGCGCGGTTCTCGGAGCTCACGGTGGACGATCTGCCTCCGAAGATCCGCGACTACAAGCAGAGCCACGTGCTCCTCACCAGCTCCGATCCCGCCGAGCTGGTTACCCTAGAGGAGGTGGAGGGTCGCTACATTCAGCGCGTGATGGAGGCAGTCGCCTGGAACAAGAGCGTGGCCACGCGCGTCTTGGGCATTGACCGCTCCACGCTGTACCGGAAACTGGAGCGCTACAAGCTCACTCCCCCGCCCGATAAATGGGACAACGACGCGTGACGGCGCGCCGTCGCGCGCGACGCCTTCGGCAAGCCCGTGCGTCAAGTCGCTGTCGTCGACTTCGCGCGAGACGACTGGTCTGTAGGCCGCTATCGCGTCTTCGCCGTGCGGACCACCGAGCTCGCGTTGGAGGGCCTGGATTCGACGCGCCTGCGTGCTTGTCCCGGCACGACTCCTCCGCTCTGGCGGTCGATGGGAGCTTCGTCTCGCGCCACGACCGTTGCTGATCTGAGCTTCGCAAAATCTTCCCTGAGCCACATCCTTCCGAATCGTGCTTCCGCCGCCGCATTCGCGAAGTCTTTCTCCTCGCCACCATCTTCCGCTGCTCGCTTCGTCGTCGATGCGTGCGGTCGGCCCTTAGACACCTCGCCGTACGCGTTCCAGGTAGTCGGCGTCGATGAGGTCCTCCGGCCGGCCAGCGCGACGCCATCGAGCTCGGCGGGAATGGCGTGGGCGAATAGCGCCTCTGGTGTCACGCCATCGATGGTCGGCGTGGGCGACCATGAAACGCGACTGCGTAGCCGCCGACGAGCACGAGCTTCACCCTAGAGTGGCTCGCGATGTTCGACGACGTCTTGCTCGCGCAGAGCGCCGTCGACCGCTTCAAAAACGCCGCCTACGACTTCGTCACGGAAGGCGATTCCTATCGACCGAGGCTCAAGCCCGAGCTCGAAGGCGACGCCGGAGCCCTCCTCCGGGCCGCGTCCGGTCGAGTGGCTGCGTGAGCCTGCAAAATCTTCCCGACGCGGTTTGTTGGGAGGACGAAAATGGTGATCGACACTGAGCATGAGATCGGGCACGATCAAACAGGTCGCTCGACCCATCCCTCTGGCTGCATGACCCTGCAAATAGGGTAAAGGCCGCGCCGAAGAAGAAGCGCTGAGTTGATGACAAAGATGAAGAACCCGTACATCGGCTCGGTGGTGGTGCTTGCGTTGACTCCGGTCGTGCTCACGGGCTGTCCAAAGATGTCGGGCGACAGCGCGGATGCCTCCGACGAGGTCGCAGCCGTGATCAGCGTTGCGCCGTCTGCGTCCGCGGCCCCCAGCGCCAGTGCGAGCGCGACGCCCGTGAAGCCGCACGCGCAGGCGAAGCCCTCCGCCACGCACGGTCTAGGGGACCCGCCTGCCTGCAAGGCCGGTCAGAAGCCCATCAACACCGCGTCCGCGGTCATGTTCGGTTGTGTGACGCCCTGCACTGCGGATGCTGACTGCAAGGGGAAGTACGAGACGTGCAACTTGAAGGAGTCGGTTGCCCTCTGGGTGGAGCCCAGGGTGGACTTTCATGCCTGCTTCGTGGAGGAGATCGATCCCCCGGCCGACAAGCCGATGTCGTATCCCAACCCGAAGAACCGGAAGTGCGCCTTCCCGTACACGAACATGGAAGATGGTAGCGGCCAGGTGTGCTTCATGAGGCCGCCGAAGACGCAGTAGGTCCTGGTCCGCTCGTCCGCGCCTTCAACTCCGCAACAGAAGCGTGCGAACCGAACAGCTGCGAGCCCTCCCACCATGAGCAGTGCAAGGGCGGCTGCCAGCTCGGGCCACGCGGCGCCGCCGATCGCGGGTGGGCTTTGCGCCGAGCTGCGGCTCGGGCAGACGAACGCGCGGCTGGAGCGACTGGAGCGCCGCCAGGTGGAGGTGGAGACGCGTCTCGCAACGGAGCTCGTGGCCGTCACTTCGGCGATCCACGAGGTGCGCGATATCATCCGGAGGATCGCCTCACATCAGCTTCACGGGCATGATCTCCGCGGAGAGCTGCACCTCGTTGCCGAGGCCGTACGAGTAGTAAGCGGGCTGCGACATCCGCCGCAGGACGGAGAAGATGACCAGGCGGATGCGCCCGCCGATCCCCGTGTTCTTCGCCGGGATCAGGTTCTCCTGAGAAACGTGGACGATCCATTTGTGGGGATCCGCCGGCAGATCCACCTGGTGGTGCCCGGCGAGCTCCTCGAGGACGTGCTCCACGTTCGTCTCCTCCAGGAAGCCGAACTTCATGGTCACGCTCACGATGCTGCCCTGCCCCGTGTCCTTCTGGAAGACGGTGACTTGGTAGCGGTTCTCGTGGATGTACGGCGTCTTCGCGTGGACGATCTCCACGAACACGATGTTGCGCGGCAAGAGGCCGTAGCGGTCCAAGAGGAGCTGCAGCAGCGCCGGAGTGTTGTCATGCATGTGCCGGAGCGGCTTGGGCACCATGAGGATCGCGTTGCGATCGAAGGACACGGTGGCCTTCTCCTTGTGCTCCACGAGCTCCTTCATGGTCATGGTGCGCTTGCTGGAGTACGCGGCGAACGTCGCCTTCCGGCCCCAGCGCCACGTGGTCATCACCACGAAGAGCACGATACCGAGCGTGAGCGGCACGAACCCGCCCTCGAAGACCTTGAGCGAGTTCGCCAGCAGAAACGAGCCGTCCACCAGGCCGAAGACCACGAACAGCGAGAGCGCCGGCAGGCTCCACTTCCAGCTGAGACGGGCAAATGGCAGCATCGCCATGGATGTCGCGACCATGACGCCAGACTCCGCAAGGCCATACGCGGCGGCCAGCGCGGAGCTCGAGCCGAACGAGATGACGAGCACGATGCAGCCGACGAACAGCGCCCAGTTCACGAACGGCACGTAGATCTGGCCTTCGTGCGCGTGATGCGTGTGGACGATGCGCATGCGTGGAAAGAGCCCGAGCCCGATGCCTTGCGAAGCGAGCGAGAACGCGCCGGAGATGAGCGCCTGCGACGCGATGATCGTGGCGAGCGTGGCCAGGAGCACCATCGGCAACACGAACGCGTGTGGCACCATGCTGAAGAACAGGTTGTTCTTCACGACGGGCGCGCCGCTCATGAGGAACGCGCCCTGCCCCAGATAGTTGAGGAGCAGCGCGGGAAACACCATTCCGAACCAGCTGATCCGGATCGATTGCTTCCCGAAGTGCCCCATGTCCGCATAGAGCGCCTCGCCGCCCGTCACGGTGAGCACGACGGAGCCGAGAACCAGGAGGCTCATGCGCAGTCCCGCGGTGTGCAGGAAGCGGACGCCCCAGATCGGATTGAGCGCATGCAGGATCTCCGGGTGGCCTGCGATCTGCCGCGCGCCCAGCGTACCGATCACCAGGAACCACACGACCAGGATGGGCCCGAAGACACGGCCCACCTTCTCCGTGCCCTTCGACTGGATCGCGAAGAGGCCCGTCAGGATCACGAGCGTGATCGGAACGACCGCGTGCTCGAACATCGGCGTCGCGACGTTGAGGCCTTCGACGGCGGAGAGGACGCTGATGGCCGGCGTGATCACGCCGTCACCGAACAGCAGACCCGCAGCCAGCATGAGCCCGAACATCAGATAGCGAAGGCCGTGCGAGCGGTACTTGTGGAGCAGGCCGTAGAGCGCGAAGACGCCGCCCTCGCCATCATTGTCAGCGCGCAGCACGAAGGCCACGTACTTGGTAGCCACCACGATGATGAGCGCCCAGATGACGAGGCTGATGCAGCCGCGCGCGTTCTCCGGCGTGGGGGCGACGTGCCCGTGACCGAAGAAGATCTCGTTCACCGCATAGAGCGGCGACGTGCCGATGTCGCCGTACACCACGCCCAGCGCCCCAAGCGTGAGGGCTGCCACGCTCCCTCTGGGCGAGTGGGGCTTCGGGTTCATTCAGTCAATCGTATGCACGTGCCTCGCGCTTGTCCCCCTGCGTCTCGTCATGCAATTCGGGCTGTCGTGACGATCTCGAACGGCGGTGACGAAACGAACCGATTGCGTCTCCCGACGAGGGGCCAATCCGCTGCCGATTGCGTGGTTCCAAGGGCAGGTGAGGACGCTGGCTCGGCGACGCTCGACGCAGCGTCGCAGCCGTAAACGACCATGATGCTATGGTGAAAGCGACATGATCAGGTACCGGCGCATCGCGCAGCTCTGGAGCTGGCTCCCTGCCTTCCGTGGAGTGGCCGAGCACGAGGGGATCCACGACGCCTCCGCGGTGCTTGGCACGAGCCCATCGGCCCTTTCGCGGACGGTCAAGCTCCTGGAAGAGAGCCTTGGTCGTCCATTGTTCGTTCGTGGCGGTAACAGCATTACGCTGACGCCGTTCGGAGCGGAGCTGCTCGCGGCCACGCGCGATGCCATGCGTCGGGTCGATGAGGCCGTCCTTAGAGCGGAGCTCTCGGACAACAAGGCGCGGCCCCTCACCGTCTTCACGACGTCTGGCGTGGCAGCCTCGGTGGTCGGGGTGGTCGCAGCCGGTGCCCCGCGGAGCGCACTCCGTGGCGCGCTGCACGTGAAGGGCACCACGCCCTCGGAGATCGTGGAGTCACTACTGCGTGGGCACGCGGACGTCGTGGTTGGCACGCAGCCAAGCCGCGAGCCGCTGCTGCGCGATGTGCCCTGCGGCCTTGCCAAGGTTGGTGTCTACGCGTCAGGGGAGCATGCGCTGGCCGGGCGTGGTGGTGCGGTGAGCGCGTCGGAGCTCGGTGAAGCCCACTTCGTTGCACGCGATGTCGACGATGGCTTCTCCGACACCATACCGCGAACCGTGGTGACCTTCGACCCGTCTATGGACGCGATCCTGCTGATGGTCCAACGCGGTGCGCTGGTGGCGCTGCCAGACGTGTACGTGCGCGAGCTGGGGGACGTATGGGGCATGGTTCGACTCTGTGACGCAGGCGCCGACGTGCCACTCTTCGCGATGACCCGGGCCAACGTGGAAGGACAAGACACCCGCGCGACCGACGAGCTCGTCCTCGGCATCACTGCGTGCCTGGCGTGACAGGAGGGCGCGGCGGTGAGCTCGCGCAGCAGCCTGGCCCGGCGAGACTCGGGCGTTCGAATGATTGGAACGCACGTGCGAATCATTGAAACGTCAGCGGCGTAACCGGAGCGCGTCTGGGCGCTAAGGTCCTGGCGCGCGGCAAACTTGCGCGCTGAGGAGATTCTTCATGAACAGTGACTTTCGTTCGATTCTCGAGACGGCTGCTCTCACCGCGGCCATTGCGCTTGCAGGCAGTGTCGCCATTGCCTGCAGCTCGTCGTCCAGCGCGGTAGCCGCGGGCTGCCCTGCGGCTGACGGCGGCTGCCCCGCGCAGGAGGCTGGCTGCCCGGCTGCCGAAGCGGGCTGCCCGGCCGCAACGCCCGGTACGGCACAGGCTGCGCCCACCGGGGCGGCCACGGACATCGATGCCTGGCTTGCGAAGGGCGACTACAAGGCGTGGACGTGCGAGCCCGCGCCCAAGGACCCGGTCGCCGGTTCGCCGTCGCCGCACACGAAGAACCGGGTCTGCTCGAACGCACTCTCCAGCGCGCACATGACCGGTGAGTACCCGACGGGCGCCGCCAACGTGAAGGAGCTCTACGACGCCGCGGGTACCAAGATCGTCGGCTACGCGATCGAGCAGAAGATGAAGTCCGGAGGAGGAGACGCGTGGTACTGGTACGAGGTGAACGGCGGCGTGGTGGCCAACGGGTACGGCGCGAGCGGCGTTCCGAAGAACCTCTGCGTGGGTTGCCACACGGCCGCGGGGAGCGACGCGAAGCATCCGGGCCACGACTTCGTCTACACGCAGGTGAAGTGAAAGCGCCCCTCTCGGGCGTCGGTATCGGTCTGCGGCGCGAGCTCCAGGATGCCATCCTGGAGACCTCGCGCCGGATCGACTGGCTGGAGATCGTCTCCGAGAACTTCATGCAGCAAGGCGGGCGCCCACGGGAGATTCTGGACGCGTGCGCCGAGCGTTTTCCCATCGTGCCGCACGGGATCGCCGCGTCCGTCGGGACCGGCGCGCGCGAGGGCTACGCTTCTCACCTCGCGGAGCTCTGCGCTCACCTGGCCGCGCCCTTCTTCTCGGACCACCTCTGCTACTCGTCGCTCGCAGGTCACGAGCTGTTCGACCTGTTGCCGCTGCCTTTCACGGAGCTCGCCGCTGAGCGCGCTGCGGCGAACGCGCGCGCCTTGTCCGAGACCGTTGGCAGGCCGCTTCTGCTGGAGAACATCACCTACTACGCAACGATGCCGGGCGCCGAGATGGCCGAGGGCGCCTTCGTCTCTCGTGTCCTCGAGGCATCGGGCGCGGGCCTCTTGCTCGACGTGAACAACGTGTACGTGAACGCCAAGAACCACGGCGAGGACCCGCTCTCCCTCCTACTTGCCCTGCCGCTTCATCGCGTTCGACAGATTCATCTCGCCGGATTTAGCCTGGATGGCGACGTGTACCTGGACACGCACTCGTCCGCCGTGGCCGAGCCCGTGTGGGCGCTCTATCGAGAGGCCCTGGCCAGGGTGGGTCCCGTTCCGACCTTGATCGAGTGGGACCAGAGGATCCCGTCGCTCGACCGTGTCCTCGATGAGGCTGATCGCGCACGCGAGCTGCTCTCGGCCGCCAGGGTGCCCGGCGCTGTCACGACGAACGCAGATGGTGCATCGTGACGGAGGCCGGAGCGCGCGGGAATGCGCTGGACGCATTCTTCCTTTCCATGGGCGAGCTCTTCGCGGGCACGATCACCGCGGACGAGCTGGAGCGGCGCCACGGCCCATCTGCATCAGGAACGAAGCGCCTTGCTCTCTACAAGACGCTGGTGGAGCGCCAGAAGCGCGGGGTGCTGGATCACTTCTTCGCGTCCGTGCGGATCGCGAGCCGCCTCACGTCGCCTTCGCGGTGGGAGCAGCTGGTCACGCGGTTCCTGGAGACCCACACGCCCGCGCACTGGGAGCCGAACCAGTTCGCACTGCAGATGCTGGCGTATCTCCAGGGTTCGCCCGAACAAGAATGCGGCGGGTTGCCGCCGTACCTCGTGGAGCTTGCCGACCACGCTTGCACCCGCTTTTCGGCCATGAGCGCAGCGGCGCCAGCGGGGAGAGAGGCCGGCATCGAGCGCCGGCTCTTCGTGCGACAGTACACCCACGCCGTGGCCGAGTTCGCGCTCACCGCGGAGAAGCAGCCCTGGGCCTGCACCCAGCCGCCTCCGGCCGAGGGCCTGCCGATCCTCGTCGTGCGCTCCGTTCGAACGGGCCGGCTCCTGACGCGGAAGCCGTCCGTCACGGCGCTCATCGCGCTCGGTCTGCGCGACGGGGTGAGCCTCCCGAGCCTTCCGCGCGGGCTCACCGTGCACGACGTACGCATCGAGGACGATCACCTCGTGGAGCTGGGAGTACTTCGGCCATGAGCGCGCGCATCGCCATTCCTCTGGGCCTCGTGCTCGCGCTCGCAATCGGCGTTATTTTGTCACGCGCACACTCGACCAGGGCCCTGCCTGTGACCCCCGAGGGCGTGACCTACGCTCGTCTCCGGCGCACCGGCGCGGACTGGACGCGTGCAGGCTACATTGAAATGGTCGGGCCCATCAGGCCGCCGACGTCGGAGGACGGCCGCGTGAGCATCCGCGTCTACGTCAAGTGGCCCGAGGGCGCGCGCATCCACGTCGTCGACGCCGGTGGGAAGCCCAGCTTGACCATGCCCGAGGGCACGCTGGTGGATCGCGTCGAGCTCCTTGGCACTGGCGACCTGGACGCCGAACCAGACGACTCATTCACCGTGCTCGATGTGCGAGGCACGACCTTCCTTCGAGACGACCAGGTGTTTCACGTGCTTCGTCCCGCGCCCGGCGGTGACCTTCTTGGTCTGGAATGGCGGCGCGGACCGGAGGCGGACGGCGCGGCGACCGAGCACCTTGCGGGGCTTCTTCTGAACGGCCATCTCCGGGGGCCAAGCGATCACGCCGAACGCGCGGGCGCGGCAGCGCGGCTCCGCACGACCAACGCGTGCGCTTCGTGTCATGTCCCGGAGCGGCCGGGTCGCAAGCGCGTGACCGACCCGGGTATCGTCAACCGCGGCACGGACGGCTCGGGGCTCTTCCAGATCGCGGACGTGTTGAAAGACAGCTCTCCCTTCGAGACGTACCGGCCCCGGGACGGGAACCTGAAGGATTCATTCATCACACGACGCTGCGGCGACGACGTGACAGATGCCCCGAGCTGCCAGAACGGGATGATCGCCGTTGGCCAGCTGGACGTCGTCCGCGCGGTGCGGGCGGGGGACCGGCACGCCATACGGCTCTGCCGCTCACGACTGGCTGTGGCAACGCGGCTTGATCGCAGGACCGCGGAGATCGACAGCGCGGTCGCCGAGTGCCACGACGGTGAACGCGATCCCGGCAGCACCGGAGACGAACAGCTCAGAGCTCCCAGCCCCAGCTCGTCGCAGCCTTCACTCAGACGGATCGAACATTTCGGCGCCGGCAGCCGGCCCGATCCTTGATCCGATGTTACCACCGACGACCAACGCACCCGAGCTCGGGAGCGCGGTGAGCGTGTGGCCCACCAGGCGTGCATCGGCCGGCCTGCCGGCAGACCGCCATGTGCCGGTGGCAGGCTCCCAGAGCTCTGCGTCACGAACGGGGTTCATCATCTGATTACCCCCCACCACCAGCACCTCACCGCTCCGCAGCACATCGCTGGCGTGGTCCGATCGCCGATGGGCAAGCTCACCGGTCGAGGTCCAGCTGCCGTCGAAGAGTGCGGTCGATCGCGAAGCACCTCTGCCGCCCAGGACGAGGACGCGCTGCGGACCGACGAGATGGACGCGCGCGCCAAGCCGCCGGTCCGTGGTGCCTACCTGACGAAACTCGTTCGTTTCAGGGTTCCAGAGAACGCTGGCGCCAGAGCCGCTCGATGCGTCATCTTCGCGAATGCCGTTCACGAAGAGCACGGTGCGATCATGTAGAACCACGGGGAGGTCCCCCTTCATGGGCTTCTTCCCCGCGTGGAGTGTCGACCACTGCCCGGTCGTCAGGTCGAGGATCTCCACGGTTCCGGCGCCATCAAGGACTCGCCCGTCGGGGAGCTGGACAGGCTGGTGGTTCGAACGACTCTGGCGAGAGCGCCCGATGACAGTGAAGCCAACCCCGTGCGCGGGATCACCAATCAGCGCAGTCCGCGACCGACCCATCGTGCTGAAATTCGTGCATCCCCCCGTCACGAGCACCCGACCGTCGGCGAGCGCGACACACCCGTGGTTCGTGCGCGGCTTGTCGAGGGGTGGCCCGTCCTCCCATCGTCCCGTTCGTGGATCCCACAACTCGGTCGAGGCCAGCGGCCCGCTGGTGCCACCCTCTTCGGAGAAGCCACCAAACCCGCCAGCGATGAGCACGCGCCCATCCGCAAGCATGACGGCGCTGTGATGCGATCGCGTCGCGCGCGGGGCGTCGACGGCGAGCCACTTCGGCATCGGTCCATTCTAGGTGTGGCTCACCCGATGCGGAAGCGGGCACGCAGTGGTTCCTTGCGGATCCACCGGTGGAAGTGTCGGACACGCCGATGATGGTCTGCCCGCTAGCCGCACGGTCCGATGAAAGGCTTGGAAAGAAGAGCGCCGCTGTCGAGCCGAGCGCAGCGAACGCAGGTCTCTGGCTTGCACGGAAGGGAGAACGGAGCCCACCTTGAACCGTCGATTCATCACGCTGCTGCTCACGTTCGCGATCCTGCTGTTGCCTGCCGTCGCGCTTGCCGGCAACTGCGATGAGGGCTCCGACACCGGGAAGTTTCAGGTGATCCTGCAGCGCCACGGCGCCGTGGTAGCCGTGCTGGCGTCCTTTGGATTTGGGTTCATCGCCAGCCTCACGCCTTGCGTGTATCCGATGGTGCCGATCACGGTCTCGATCTTCGGCGCGACCAAGACGACGTCGCGCCTCCGCGGCGCAGCCCTCTCTGCCACGTTCGTGCTCGGGATCGCCGCGCTCTTCACGCCGATGGGCATCCTGTCCGCCGTCAGCGGGAAGCTGATGGGATCGACGCTGGCGAATCACTGGTTCGTGCTTGGTCTCGCGCTCTTGTTCGTTGCGCTCGCGGCGTCCATGTTTGGTGCGTTCGAGCTCGCGCTTCCCTCCGCTCTCACCAACAAACTATCGACCGTGGGCGGCGTCGGGTTCAAGGGTGCCTTCGTCATGGGCCTGGTCATGGGCCTTGTTGCGGCGCCGTGCACGGGCCCGTTCCTCACCGGAATGATCACGGTCATCGCAACGACTGGAAAAGTCGGGCTCGGTGCGGCGGCGCTCTTCTCGTTTGCGCTCGGGCTGGGCGTGCTGTTCTTCATTGCAGGAGCATTCGCCGTGAACCTGCCCAAGGGCGGCGCCTGGATGATGGGGATCAAATGGGTGAGCGGCGTAGGCCTGGCCTATATGGCATTTGCATATCTCCGCGACGCATTCGATCCCGTGCGCAACGTCGTGAATCATCCCGGTAGTGGCTTTGGAATCGCGGCATGCGTCGTCCTTGCCGTTGGCGCGGCATTCGGGATCACGCACGTGATCGCGGAGCGCAGAAGATCGCCGATCGCGCGGCTCTCCAGGCCAACCAAGCTCGCGTCGATCGTCCCTGCGATCTGTGGCGCGGCGATGCTCTTCTCCTGGCTCCCGCTCAATCACACCGCCGACCCCAATGCGCCGGCGATCGCCTGGCTCGCGAACCCAGAGCAAGCGCGCGCGCTCGCGGCCGCAGAAGGCAAGCCGATGCTCATCGACTTTGGTGCAGAGTGGTGCCCTGGTTGCAAGGAGCTCGAGCGGCACACGTTCCCGGACTCCAGCGTGCGCACGGAGGCGAAGAAGTTCGTCGCGCTTCACATCGACGCGACCGATCTGGACGCGGAGGAGATCGCGGCCGTGAAGAAGGAGTATCGCGTCGTGGGACTCCCGACCGTGATCATGCTCGACCGCAACGGCGCAGAGGTGGCGCGCTTCACGGAGTTCGTGGAGCCAGAGCGACTCTACGGCGCAATGAAATGCGATCTCGCGCGCCCTGCAAAGACAAGCGCGCTGACCATGCGCTGATGCCATCCTGAAGGCGCCTCAGACAGCCAGCCCCCACACCGTTCGAGAATTTCCGCCACGTTCGCGATCGGAAGCGATGCTTTGCGGTGAATTGAAGCCTGAATCGGATCGCACCATGGACGCCGGACGTCCGGCGTCCATCAACGAAACCACGAGCTGTTCGGCCACTCGAGCCCGTGTGCGGCACTCCTTGAGGTCAGGGGCCCTTGTTGGAGGAGCCTGGTGTTGGCTGATTGAGCCCCATGGGTCCCGAGGCGTTTGGCATCCGGCCCCATGTCTGGCCCGTGCTCACGGTGTTGGGTGGGTAGGCTTCCTGACCGATCACGGTGGACGCTTGATCCATGAGAAAGATCGAGTCGCCGTCCTTGTTGGAGATGCCGAACTTGCTTTCAATGCAGTAGGCCTGCGCCCCGGCTGGGCATGCAGAGGCGTCGGCGCCTGCGTCCGCGTGGGGCGTGCCCACGAGAAGGTAGGCTCCTGGTTGCAGCACCGTACCCGACGGAAATGTGACCACGTCGCTCGGCTTGGGCGCGCCGCCTTCCTTCTCCCGATCGGTGACGCCGTAGCCCGCAAGATCCACGGGGGCGGCTCCGCTGTTCAGGAGCTCGATCCATTCGTCGCCCTTGCCCGAGATCTCGTTGATGACGATCGAGGCGCTGACAGCGCCGCCATCGTGCGTGAGCACGCCGCTATCGGTGCCACCGCCCGATCCGTTTGGGCCTGTCGTGCCGCCGGCTTCAGCGGTTGCGCCGCTGTCGGCTCCGTAGACCCCGTGCGTGTCGTCGCCGGATTCAGCACAGGCCCACGCGGTGAGGGAGAGGCCGGCAAGCGTGATGAGAGCAAGACGTTTCATGGCAATTTCTCCTTAAAAGACGATGCGCGTGACAGCGCGAAGCTCGATGAAGTCGGAGCCGGGATTGGCGTCGCGGACGATCGCGGTCGGGACGCTGCGTGAGCCTGCGAGGTAGACCTCCATCGGCTTCGCAACGCGGTAACCAAGGGCGACGTGACCGGTGAAGATGGAGTCGCGCGCATCCAGGTTTCGCTGGAAGAAGGAGGCGCGGACACCTGCGAAGAAGCGGTCGACAGGCTCCAGGCGAACGAAGCCGTCCACGATGAGCGCACGCAGGCTCGAGTCCTGGTTCTCACCCCAGCCGTACGTGAGCGCAGCGCCGCCGCGGACTAGCTTGCCCTGCCACAAGAGCGCGGTCTCCAAGCGATCGGCGCGCGCTTTCTCTGCACCGGACGAGCCAGCCGTGTAGCCAAGATGCAGCGCGAGCGGCTTGAGCGCGTCGCTCTGCGGAAGCGGATGCACAGCGGTCGCGAGCTCGATGTTCTTGCCGCGATTGAGCTCCGCCTGATGGTAGCCCTCTCCATTGTACGCGCCGAGCCCGACCCAGCCGTACCCGGAAGGAAGGTTGCCCAGCACCTGCGCGCCCAGATCCGCCGGGCTTGCGAGCCCGCTCGATTCCAACATCGAAGGCGCGATCGCTCGCATCATCCATGTGCCATCGAGCTCCGGGATCGTGAGCGTGGGCACCAGGCCGCCTCGCACGGTGAGGAGCGGGATGGGTGTCACCTCCGCAAACGCCTCACGCGCGCGAAACACGAAGCTGTCGCCATCCACGCCATACAACGCGCCCTGCGGCGTCGAGCGCACCGCTTCCATGAGCACGCGCGCGTGGACTGACTCATACGTCCCATCGATCGACCCGTGTGCACGCGGAACGTCGAACTCGTGAAACCAGCTATCAGGGGCCCCATACGTGACGCGATAGGCGTACTGCGCAAACACCTCGAGCCCCGCGCGAAGATGCCCCTCCGCAAACGAGGTCGTCCCCGCCGAAGTCGCCGGAGCCGCCCGCCCGACATACCGATCGTCGTCGGAGGTCGGCGTTGCCGTCACCGTCGGTGTCACTGTCGTCGTCGCTGTCGGTGGCTCCGTCGTCGTCGCTGCCGGTGGCTCCGTCGTCGTCGTGTCGGTTGTTTGCAGGGCAAGAAGCAGGGCGATCATGGAACGAGCTCCTCGGCTGGCGCTGGCGGTGGCGGGACGCCCAGAAGCGCCGCAAGGTCGGGTGGGGGTGCATCGTTCGGGGTCTGCCGCACTCCGAGCGAGTACCCCTGTGTGATGACGTCGCGGCGAAAGAGCGCTTGATCGGCGAGAACGCGATCTGCGTAGCCAGTGGCCACGTCCGCTTGCTCGTCGCAGAAGGCTTCTGGATCGAGCTGCATCGCGTTCGCCACCGCGACGAGCGCGGCGTGGTCGCTCGCATGCACGCGCGCGAGCAGCTTGCCCAGCGCGGCCGCAAGATCGGTGACCGCCTGCACCGTTCCGAGTGCTCCGACGAGCTTCGCCACGCGGATGGTCTTCGCCGCCTCCGTCTCCGCGCGCACCTGGACGGTGAACCCAAGCCACATGGAGACACCCCAGAACATGTCCGCATCAGGCCTTGCCCATGCAAGAGCCTTCGCGCGCACGATGCGATCGCCCACGTCGTCGAACGCGACGTGAGGCGGAGCACCAGGCGAATGACCCGAATCCGCGAGCTCCTTGACCTCCAGGAGAACGTCGTCGGACGGCGCGTCGGTGGGACCTCGCAGCAGCAGGATCGCCCTTATTTTTGGCCAGCTCGCGACACCAGAGCCCATCTCGCGCACGGCATCCAGCACGGCGAAATTCTCGAGCGGCGGGGGCCTTGTGAGTGTCTTGCGATAGACGGCGAGCATGTCCGGAAGCGCGGCGCGCGCGAAGTCCGGCAGCTCCGAGTACACCTTCTCCGGATCCGTCGGATCCAGTGCCCCACGCTTCAGCGTCCGCGTCGTGCCGTCGAGGTTCGTCAGGCTCGAGAGCTCCGCCCGCGACGCCGAGTCACGATTGCCGCGACGGAAGAGATCCGTGAGAACCGCGCTCCCGGTTCCATCGGTGATCCGCGCCGGCGCGACCCCGTTGGCAAACGCGAACATCGCGTCCCGGTAGGCGCAGGTCGATGCGCGCGCGACGGCCCTTCGCGCGGCGAACGTGGCTGCCTGCGCCGCCGCATCATCCGAGTTCGCGAGCGTGGCCGCGACCGCGGTCGCCATCGCCAGGCGACGCACGTCCCACAGATAGGAAACGCGGTCGGCGGCATCGAAGTCGTTCGGCTCCAGAGCAAGCGTGCTGTCGGAGGCCTTCAGCGTGCCGAAGTTCTCCACGTGCGGATCACCGATGCCCGGAACGCGGGGCTCGTCTACGGCAAAGCGGCTCCCCACGAGCCCGAATCGCCCGGCCTCCGTATCGCTCGCGTACACGCTGACCGAGCCGCGAACGTAGGAGTACGGATCGGTTGCCATGCGGTGATACTTGCCGGCGGAGAGGGCTGGCCTGCCACGGAGGAATGCCTCGTCGTTCTTTGCGATCGCAGAGCTGACGATCTGCGTGCGGCCTGCGTCGTCCGCCTCGCAGGCGCACACGGCGAGGACCACGCCCGACGCGAGCGTGGCGACGCGCACGGCGATGCGGAGCCTCTGCATGGCGCGCTAGCTACAGAGTTGCGACGCACCTGGGAAGGTCCCGCGCTCGCGGTTCGCGGAGTGTTCTCGGGCGCGTTGCGTGTTCGTCACCAACGTAGCAAGAACGTCGCATGTGAGACGTGTCACGTCGCCCGCCCGCGGCTTGGGGCACGTGCACAGGTGGTTGCTCCATCTCACTGCCCGGCAGTTTGTCAGTTCCCCTTGCCGCCGCATGTGGCGAACGGCGGCTTGAGGCCCCAGTCGCCGATGTTCGCGGAGGAGCAAGCGCTGCCCGCGCCGCCATCGCCCGCGCAACCAGTGGGCATCCCTGCTGGATCGCACAGCTGGGCAGAGTTCGCGTCGCAAGATGTGCCTGCCACGCACGCGGAGGTGGCGACATTGCCCCCACCGCCCATGCCCTGGACCTGCGACACGCAGCAGATGGAACCCGCCACGCAGTTCGCTTGACCGGTGCACTTCAGCGCGGTGACATCCGGGGGATTTCCTCCGACGCCGGCATCGGGGATGGGGCACGCGGTTCCGGTGGCGCACGCATACGTGGACGCGTTTCCCCGTGTCTCCACGCAGCAGACCTCCGTTGCGATCGTACAGAACACAAAACCGCAGGGAACGCTGGTTGTGTTGCCGCCCGGGCCACCGCCGTCGTAGTTCGTGGTGCCGCCATCCGTCGTCTTGCCAGCGTCACCGGCCCCCCCGTCGGTGGTCCCGCCCCCGGAGTCCGTGGCGACCGTGCCGGAGTCTGCGTTCGCGGTCGACCCATCTCCGCCACCGTCGCCGTCACCCGTGAGCGTGTTCGTCGCGTCGGACCCACCACAGCCCACCCACGCCCCAGCCGACGTCAACATCGCAGACCCGACCAGCAACAGCGTCGTCTTCTTCATCGCCAACCTCCAAAGAAAGTGTGCCCACGTCCCCGTCATCGACCTGTGCCGTGCCGCCCGCCGGAACAGGCACGATCGTCGAGATGCCCAGTCGAAATGGAGGTTGTTCACGCACATCGTGATGCAGGGCGAGAAACCGGTATCGACCGGTGGGGAGGACGCGATCGAGCAGCTATTTACGGTCTTTTACGGGAAGGTCCGGAACGACGCACTGCTCGGGCCGGTGTTCGCGCAGATGTCGCCGCTGCACGTGAAGCACGTCGCGGCGTTCGTGGGTGATGTCTTCGGCGGGCCTCCCGCATACAGCGAACAGCACGGCGGACCCCCGAACATGATCCGGAGGCACGTCGGACGCGCGCTGACAGAAGAGCAGCGCGGTACCCGTACGGGGATGGACGCCGTGCGCTGCTGACGTGACTGAGTTTCACTCGCATGCATGCGAGGACACACGGCGGAGTGGTGGGCAGCGCGGGTCGACGAGCTAGCAACGGTCGGCGACGCGCGGGTGGTGGCGAAG
>JANXLV010000170.1 GCA_025355005.1 Myxococcales bacterium
GGACCTTGTGAACGCCATGGCAAGCGTCTCCTCAATCCAGTCGGCCTCGGCGAGGTCATCGAGCAACGCGCCAACCTTCTCCTTGATGATGGCTGTGACCTTGATGGCGCCGCGGTATTGCGTCGCCCGCTGCTCGAGCACCACCAGGGCGGCGGCGGCCACGAACTGCCGGCGTTCTGCCGCTTCCCATGCGTCCAGCGTTTCGACGTCACGCAGAGCGGCGTCCACGCGGAGCTCGATCTCGTCGTTGGGCAACGTCACCGTGTCCGCCGCGCTCACAGGGCACCTCGGCGGCGAGACGCCAGCGCAACCACGGCAGCCCCGTACTCGTCGTCAGCCTGGGCGCGGACCGGCACCGCCAGCTTGTCCACGAGCGACACGATGTCGGAGCGCTTCGCGTACAGCTTGCGGCCGATCTTCGCCGCGCGCAGCGTCCCGTCTTTCACGAGCCTGGCGGCGGCGGCGGCCTCGAGTCCAAACGGGAAGGCCAGAAGTTCATCAGGCGCGGCGACGGGAGCCACGGTCTCGAACTGGATGGTGAGGGTGTTCGGCTGACCCTGCACCGCCGTGATTCGCGGGCCATGAGGCAGCCCGTTCACGGCGACACCGCCAAGGCTTCGCGCACGCGGGATAGCGTTCCCTCGTGCACGACCCTGCGCGCGATCAGGCGCAGAAGTGTTTCTTTGCCCAAACGCAGCGCCGCGCTGGCACCGACTAGGCCTCGCTCATCCACGACGCGACGGACGCGTGCTGCCAGCTCAACGGACGGCCTTAGGCCGTGCGGCTTTCGTTGCTCTCGAATTTCGCCAGACATGCGGACCCCAAAGAAACAAACCACCGCTTGATGCGGGGCCCCGGCCGTTTACGGGGAGGTTGGTTCTGCGGTCCACGCCTTGGGGTGCTTCATCACTGGATGGTCTGGGCGGCGTGTCGTCCAGTGACCCTTTACCTATAGCGGTCATTTCTCCGACCGCAAACCATCTTCGACGACAGGCAACTAGCGCGCGATGTGGATGCGGCGGAGCCGCTCTCATGTCATTGTCCCACGCATGCCCAAGAGCCAAAAAGAACTGCTGGACGAGTATGGCGTGACGTCCGGAAGAGAACTGACCGTGAGCGGCGGCGACTACGGGCGCGCGCCCGAAACGCGCAAGCGAACCTTCACTATCACGGTGACCGCGACCGGCTCCGCCAAACAGGCGGCTGAGCCAGACGCGATCCTCGCGATCCTCGCAGGCGCAACGAACACAACCGACCTGTTGCCAGACGGATAGACCGCGTTGGAAGCCTCGCCAGTAGCGCCAGGGCCAACTAGGAGCTCGTGCGCCTGCCCTTGCCGATCGGGACGACGTTCCCAGCCTGCGCCAGCGTCATCGCCTCGAGCTGCCGGGCCAAGATGCGCACGACGTCCCATTGCCCAGCTGCGCTGGCGGCGGCGATAGCTCCAGTCAGCCGTGACACATCGGCCCCTTCTGTTTGGACTATCCCTTGGTCCAAACACTGGCTGATCGCCCCGTTGACTCGTTCGGTCTCTAGCCGAGAGTCGCTGTTCTGATGGAGATCACCCGAGATACCCGCCAGATTTCCAGCGATAGGCGCATTCAACTCCCGTCCTTCGCACCAGACACCCATCGGCAGGCGCCGTTAGCCTTGGGCTGCGCGCTAGCACTTCTTCGTGGCTGCTCGTCCTCCCGCTCCCGTTGCCTGCCAGGTCTGTGCGGCTCTCGCTCCCACGCAGGACCGTGACGAGCTCGAGCGACTCGACTGGCTCGTGCACGCGAAGAGAGGCAAGCGCCTTTCGGCGTGGCCCTGGTCATGCCCCGTATGCAGGCCACGCGGCGGGAGCTCGATGCACTCGACGTGATTTGGCGGCGCGCTCCGCTGGCGCGCGCGCCTCGGGCCTCACGGCTTCGCGACGCGGACGATCGTTCCGCCGCTCACGCCGTTGGTGAAGTAGACGGCGGTGGAATCCAGGGCGATCGCCAGGGGCGCGCCGCCTTCTGCCAGGACCAGTGGCCCCGCCTTCGGGCAACCACCGAGGGGACACGCAAGGACGCGCCCGCGCGCGAAGTCGGTCCAGTACACGTTCGTCTCGTCGGCGGCGATCCCTCTCGGGACACCTTCATCGGGCGCGAGGGTGGTGATGGATAGCTGGCAGCTGCTGCGCGTGCAATGTTGCATGCGACCCGCGCCGCCGTCGGTGTCGACCCAGAACACATCCTTCGCGGTGATCGCGAGGTTGAGCTGCGTGCCTGCGTTCGCCGCGAGCTGCGTCGCGCCGGGGCCGGTGCACCCTGCAAGAGGACACGACCAGACCGCGCCGCCAACGTTCGGCGAGGAGCTGAAGACGAAGCCGGCATCGTCCACCTTCACATCCTGGAAGTACGTCCCGGCATTGCCGTCGAGCGCGGAGATGATCACGTTGCAGACCGGGTTTGGTGGGGCCGTGCACAGGTAGAGACCGCTCGTGTTGCCCGAGCCGGAGTACGACACGTAGACGTAGCCGTTGTGTGTGAACAACCCCAATGCCGGTTGCACGAACAGCAAGGTCCCGGCGCCCGCTGCGGCATCGAGCCCCTGGAACGGCACGCGCTGGTTGTAGAGCGAGTAGTAGGCGTACGTGGAGTCGACAGCAAGTCGATCGACGTCGTTCGTGGTGGTGACGAGCGTGCCCGCGTTGCCACCATCCTTTGGAGCGAACTGCACCGCGCCTGCCGACTCGGTCCAGAACACGAGCGTGCCGGAGAGTGCGAGCGCGACGGGAGTCCCCGCGGAGACGGCGAGCGGTACGGCCTGACACGCACCGGTCACGCAACCACCGCCTACGCAGTCGTGCCCGCACCTGCCGCAGTTGGCCGGGTCCGTCGCGAGGTTTGCAGCGTCGCAGGGCGATGCGTCACTGCTCGCATCCTTCTTGGCATCGAACGATGCGTCTACCGCTACGACGGCGTCCAGAGTCGCGTCGCCGCCAGCGTCACCAGCGTTCGCGTCGGAGTCGAGGAGCTCGTGATCGGGAATGCCGATGATGAGCCCGCAACCCCCGAGCATCACTGCCGAGAGCACCGCGACAGCACGTACTCGCCCGAGACGAACCGACGCGGTCCGAGCCTATCACACCGGTGCGCTGACGCCCGCACTCGTTCCGCCCCGTCGCCCCTCAGCCTCCGCAAGGCATCGCGATCGATCGCCACGTATCATGGAGGCCATGTGCGGTCGCGCCACGTTGACGACGCCCGGTGACGAGCTCCGCGAGCAGCTTGGTCTCGACGTCGTGCCGACGATGGTGCCGCGCTTCAACATTGCTCCGTCGCAGTCCATCGCCGTCATCACGACGCCGCGCATCCTTTCGTTCGCAGCGTTCGGCATCTCGACGTTCACTGGAAAGCCTGGCCGCACGATCAACCTGCGCGCAGAATCGCTCCCGAACGTGCCGGCGTACCGCAACGCGTTCCAGCGGCATCGATGTCTGGTCGTGGTCGACGGCTTCTTCGAGTGGCGCGACGTGCCCGCCACCACCGCGCAGGGTGCCTTGTTCGGGGATGCCACGCCCAAGCGCGCGCGGGGCAAGTCGAAGAAGCCGCTGAAGCAAGCGTTCCACATCCGTCGCGCAGACCACGCGCCGTTCACGCTCGCCGGTGTCTGGGCGGCGAAGCCTGGCGCCGAGCCCGCGAACGAGTGTGCGATCGTGACGGGAGCGGCCGCAGGCGTGCTCGCGGACCTGCACGATCGGATGCCCGTGATCGTCGCGCCTGCCGCACGGGACGTGTGGCTCTCCGGCACCGCTGTCGACCCAGGTCGAGACGCGCTCGTTCATCTGCTGTCGCGGCAGACGGTGGCCGCGGGAGCAGCGGGGCTCGTCGCCGTGCCGGTCGGCGAGCGGGTCAACAGCGCTGCCTTCGATGACGAAGAAGTGCTGAGACCGGCTGCCGACCCGCGCTGAGTCTGATATGACTGGCTCCCATGCGTCTGTCCCGCGCCTGTGCGGCGCTCATCCTCGCCGGCAGCCTCACCATCGGCTCCACTGCCAGCGCCGCGGACCCCACTCCTGAGGACGTCTCCCAGGCACGTTCGCTCGGTGAGCAGGGGCAAGTGGCGCTCGACGCCAAGAAGTTCGCAGAGGCCGAGAGGCTCTTCTCCGCCGCTGCCGCGCTCTATCCGGTCGCGCCCACGCTCCCGCTCGGCGCCGCACGCGCGATGGCGGGCCAGGGCAAGCTGATCCAGGCGCGCGAGACGTACAACAAGATCGTGCGCGACAGTGACAAGGTCCAGGGCGGGCCCGCAGCCTTCAAGGCCGCGGTGGAATCGGCCCGCACCGAGAGCGAGATCATCGCGCCGAAGATCGGCAGCGTCACCGTCGTCGTCGAAGGCCCGAAGGAGGCGAAGGTCGCGCTCGACGACGGGCAGATCCCCGCCGCCGCGTGGGGACTCCCCCGCCCCATCGATCCGGGCACGCACAGGCTCATCGCAACGCTCGCCGGATACAAGCCCGCCGAGATCACGTTCACCGTGCTCGATGGCGCGAAGGTGGACCAGAAGCTCGTGCTGGTGAAGGATGACGCCGGTGGAGCCGTCGTGGTCGGCGGGGCGGGCAACGGCGGCAATGGCCAGGCTGGCGGCAACGCCGACCCGGGTTCTGGCGGCTCCGGCGCTTCCGGCTCGTCGCGCAAGACCGCCGGCTATGTCGTCGGCGGCATCGGCGTCGTCGGCATCGGCATCGGCGCGCTCACGGGGCTCGTCGCGATCTCCGACAAGAACAAGCTCGAGAAGAGCTGCACGAACGGCAAGTGTCCGTCCACGCAGCAGAGCGCCGTGAACAGCTACAACACGATGGGCACGCTCTCCACGTTGGGCTTCGTCGTCGGCGGCCTCGCGCTCGCGGGCGGCATCGTGCTCATCGTCACGGCGCCGAAGGATCCAAAGGCCGCCTTCGTGTCACCCTACCTCGCGCCGGGTGAGGCCGGGCTGACGGGCCGGTTTTGAGCGCGATCGTCCTCCGCGGTGTGCACGCCTTCGATCCCAGCTCGGGCGTCGACGAGATCATCGACGTCGTCGTGGAGCAGGGAAAGATCACGCGCGCCGGTCGCGACGCCGGACGCGAGCTCGCCGCGACGCCGTCCGAGAAGGTGCGGATCATCCTTGGCCTCTCCGAGCAAGGCAACCAGCGCTGGCTCTTCCCCGGCTTCGTGGATCTGCACGCGCACCTGCGTGAGCCCGGCAACGAGGCCAAGGAGGACATCAAGAGCGGGCTCGCCGCCGCGGCCGCCGGTGGCTATGTGGACGTTTGCGTGATGCCGAACACGCGGCCCGTGAACGACTCCACCATCATCACCGAGTGGATGGTGCACAAGGGCAAGGCCGCGAACAGCGCACGTCTGCACCCCATCTGCGCGATCACCACCGGGCAGAACGGCGAGGCCCTGACGGAGATGGCGCTGCTCAAGGAGGCTGGCGCAATCGCCGCCTCCGACGACGGAAAATGCGTCACCCGCAGCGACGTCATGCGCCGCGCGCTGGAGTACGGCAAGACGTTCGACCTGCCCATCATCCAGCACGCGGAAGACCACGCGCTCACGCAGGGCGCAGAGATGCACGAGGGCGCGATCTCCGCGCGTCTCGGGCTGCGTGGGTGGCCACGCATCGCCGAGGACATCATCGTCGCGCGCGACGTATTGCTTGCAGAATACACAGACTCTCGCTACCACGTCGCGCACCTCTCCACCCTGGGCGCGGCGCGCATCGTGCGCGAGGCGAAGTCGCGCGGCATCAAGGTCACGTGCGAGGTCACGCCGCACCACCTGACCATGACCCACGAGCTCCTCATCGGCTACGACACCGCGTGCAAGGTGAACCCGCCGCTGCGCGAGGCGGAGGACCTGGAGGCCCTGCTCCTGGCGCTGGCCGACGGCACCATCGATGCGATCGCAACGGACCACGCGCCCCACACCGCCAGTGACAAGGAAGGGCCCATCGCCGACGCTGCGATGGGCATGATCGGCCTGGAGCTCTGCCTGCCCATGCTGCTTGGCCTCGTCTCCAGTGGCAAGCTGCCGCTCGCGCGCGTGATCACCGCGCTGTCATCGGCGCCCGCGAAGATCGTCGGCCTCGCTGCGCCGCGCATCCGCGAGGGCGCGGCTGCGGACCTGACGCTGGTCGACCGCGCCGAAGAGTGGATAGTCACGCCGTCGCAGCTGCGCTCGAAGAGCCACAACACGCCGCTTCTGAACCAGACCGTGCGTGGTCGCGTGAAGGCGACGCTTCGCGACGGCATCTTCATCCACGACGAACTGGAAGGTCGACGCCCATGACGAACGAGGAAGCTCACCTGGTCCTCGCTGACGGAACCATCTTCCCCGGCAAGGCGTTCGGCGCGCGCAAGGTGTCCACGGGCGAGGCAGTCTTCACCACGCAGATGACGGGCTACCAGGAGATCCTGACAGACCCGAGCTACCACGGGCAGATCGTCACCATGACGTCGCCGGAGATCGGCAACTACGGCATCAACCCCGACGACGCGGAGTCCATGAGCGGCGCGCCGAGCGTACGCGGCTTCGTCGTGCGCAGCCTGTCGCCCATCGCGTCGAACCAGCGCTCCACCGAGACCCTCGACGCGTACCTCGCGCGCCACAACGTCGCCGGCATCACGGAGGTGGACACCCGCAAGCTCACGCGCCATCTGCGCGACAACGGCTCGCAGAACGCAGCGTTGGGCGTGGGGGATCCCGCGGAGCTCCTCGAAGCGGCGCGGAAGGCGCCAGACATGAGCGGGCTCGACCTCGTGCAGTTCGTCACGCCGAAGGAGCCGTACACCTTCACGGAGAACCAGGGCGTCTTCGCGCCCGCAGGACCGCGGAGCCTCGCGCAGGGCAAGCACGTCGTCGTCGTCGACTTCGGTGCAAAGAAGAACATCCTGCGCTGCATGGTCGCTGCGGGCTTCCGTGTGACCGGCGTGCCGGCGAAGACCTCCGCAAAGGACATCCTCGGCCTCTCACCCGACGCGGTGTTCCTGTCGAACGGCCCGGGCGATCCCGCAGCGCTCGGCTACGCGGTGGAAATGGTGCGCGACGTGCTCGGCAAGAAGCCCCTCTTCGGCATCTGCCTCGGACATCAGCTCCTGGCGCTCGCCCTCGGCGGCAAGACGTACAAGCTGAAGTTCGGACACCGCGGCGGCAACCAGCCCGTGAAGGATCTGGCGACTGGAAGGATCTCGATCACCTCCCAGAACCACGGCTTCTGCGTGGACCTGGCGAGCCTGCCGCCGGGCATCGTGTCCACGCACATCCACCTGAACGACGGCACCAGCGAGGGCCTTCGGGCAGACAGCGTCAACGCGTTCAGCGTGCAATATCACCCCGAAGCTGCCGCCGGCCCCCACGATGCCCTGGATCTCTTCGAGCGTTTCGCAGAGCGCGTGGCGCTTTCGTGAGTTCACGGTATAGTTCTAATGTCGATGTCGACTCATCGCTTGTTGCTTGGTACTGCGGTCCTCTGCGCCCTGGTGATTTCTGCCGCGTGTGGAACAGCCGCAAAGAAGAACACCTTCGTCCCCTCGGGTGACGGCGGTCCCGACACCAACACGGGTGACGGTGACGACGCTGCCGTTCTGGACCCCACGGTGACGGGCTCCCAGACCGACGTGGGCGATCACCCCGCTGCGGGCGACGGTGGCAAGGCCGAGGGCGGACGCGGCGGCACCACTGGCAACGAGGGCGGCGTGGATGCCGCTGTGGACTCCGGGCCCGTCGCCCCCGTGTACTGCAGCGGGCCGCTCGCCGTGGGCGACGTCCGCGTCGTCGAGCTGATGATCAAGTCGCAGACGGCCGCCTTCGACGATGGCGAGTGGATCGAGCTCCAGAGCGCACGCGATTGCATCCTGAAGCTGGGCGGCGTCGTCGTGGAGTCGCCGTGGGCGACGGACGCGGGCAGCGGCATCGACTCCGTGACCATCCCGATGGGCTTCGAGCTCAAGCCGAACGGCATCTTCGTCGTCGCCGACACGGACAGCATCACGTACAACCACGGCATCAAGCCCGTGTTCTCGCTCGACACCATCGACGCCCTGGACGACGACGGCGACAAGGTCACGGTGAAGTCCGGAAGCACGGTGCTGGACGCGTTCACGTACCCGAAGTTCACCAACCTGCCGGTGGCGCGCTCGATGAGCTTCCCCGCCGACTGCGCGTGGTCTCAGCGCTCGGACTGGCCGCACTGGAGCTACACGTTCAACGTCTACGCCACGGGGTTCAAGGGAACGCCGAACGGTGACAACAGCGACGTCGCCTGTCCGGTGCCGTAAAACAGCATCGCCTGGCGCGAGATCCCGCGCTTCGTGATCCCCGACGGGGGACATCCCGCCAGACTTCGTTTCGAGCTGCGCGCGGTGCTCACGGACAGAAGTCTCATGATTCGTCGGATCTTCGAGCCGCGTTGAGGGAGAACCGTGAATCGCGTTTGGCGGTGAGCGCCCGCATGTCCGGCCTGTGCGCGCATCGCGTCGTCCGCAGCCGTGGACTCGATCGGGGGCGCGACGGCTGGCGAGGTTGTTTCGTGCCGATCCGACTTTGTCCGAGCTCGCCCCCACCCGTGGACTCGTTCGCGACGA
>JANXLV010000189.1 GCA_025355005.1 Myxococcales bacterium
CCGTTCTCGCCGTCCTCGCCAAGCTGCGTACCGCCGCACCCGAGCAGCAGCAGACATGGCGCGAAGGCGAGAGCGATGACGCTCAGGGAGGTGCGCACGAATTCAGCGTATCACGCGTCTTCGAACGCGCACGCCTTCGGAGCCCTCAAGGCTTGGTCGTGCGCGGCGGTGCGTTCTTCACGTACGTGTCGAACCAGCGCACCATCTCGAAGAGCAGCTGCTCCTGCGACTCCATCGCGGAGTACCAGTGCGGTTCATGCGGGAGCATGACGAGGCGTGTGGGCACACCGCCAAGGCCTCGCAGCCCTTCGTAGAGCTTCTCTGCCTGAAGCGGCGTGGTGCCGGGGTTCGCGTCGTCCTCACCGTGAACGATGAGCAGCGGGTCCTTGATCTTGTCGGCGGCGAAGAATGGCGACACCTTGGTGTAGACGGTGGGCGCCTCCCACACGGACCGGCGCTCGCTCTGGAAGCCGAACGCGGTGAGCGTCTTGTTGTACGAGCCACTGGTCGCCGCACCCGCGCGGAACAGGCCCGAGTGCGCGAGCAGGTTGACCGTCATGAGCGCGCCATGGCTGTGCCCGGTGACACCGATGCGCTCCTTGTCCGCCACGCCGAGCTCCACGGCCTTGTTCACGGCCGCAGTGGCGTCCGCGACCAGCTGCTCCAGATACGTGTCGTATGCCTTCTTCGGATCGCCGACGATGGGGAACGCCGCGTCCTCGATGATGGCGTATCCGGCGAGCAGCATCATCCGGTGCTGACGCAGGCGTGTGAACGTTTGCTGGGATCCGGTGACCTGCCCCGCCTTGGACGCGTCCGCAAAGTCCAGCGGGTATGCGTAGAGGATGGTGGGCACGCGCGTGCCCTCCTGGTAGCCCGGCGGCGTGTACAGCGTGAACGAGAGCGGAACGCCGTCCGCTCGCTTGTACGTGACGAGGCGCTTCTTGATCGCGCGCACCTGCGGCGTCGGATCGGGGATGTGCGTCACGGCGCGCGTCGTGGACGTGACGGTGGGCTCACCCGCGGCAGGGCTGCCGATGACGGGCGTGCCCAGCGTGCGCATGAACAGATTGGGTGCATCATGCACGGATTGATGCCACGTCAGGAACGTCTTCGCCGACGCAGGATCCGTGAACCCGACAAAGCTCTCGAGCTCCGTCTTTCCGCAACGGAACAGGCGCGTGGCCTTTCCGGTCTTCGGATCCACTTGATCGAGGAACGGGCGATCGCCGTCGGGCGACGCGCCACCACCTGCCGCATAGAAGGTGTCGCCATCCGCGCGGATGACCCACGCGCCGTTGGGGAGCACCTTGTATACGGGTGAGCCCGGGTCCTTGTAGTGCTCGTCGGTGGAGAGGTCCCAGAGCAGCTGCGGCTTTGCCTTCGTGTCGTCCACGTTCACGACGAACGTGCGACCCCAGTGGCGGTTCTCGTCGTGCTCGCGCAGGAGCGCGAAGGTCGGGCGCTCGCCCCATTCGATTCCGCCGAAGCGTTGCTCCGTGCGCAAGAGCTCTGCGGGCGCGGTCGTGAACGGCGCCTTCTGGAGCATCACCTTGTCGCGCGCGGGCACCTTCTTGTTCCAGTCGCCGCCGTCCTGCGCCTCAGCCCAGATCAGCGTGGCGGGATCGGTGGCGCGCCATTCGAAGTCTCGCGGGCCCGTTCGAACGCCGTGTATCGGCACGCGATCAGCGAGCGGAATGTCTGCGATGGTCGCGAGCTCCTTGCCGCCGCGATCCACCACGGCGACCTTGCGCGGGAAGCGATCGGCCGTGGTGACGTGCGAGTAAGGCTTGTGAATCGTTTCGGTCAGGATGTTTTCACCGCCCGGCGCAGCCTCCACGCGCGCATACGCTGCGACCGCGCCGAAGGGCGTGACGAGACCCGCGGCCGTGTCCACCAGCGCCAGCTGCGACGCTGCGTAGTAGTCGAACAGCTCCTCGTCGTGCGCGGTTCGCAGCACGTCGCGCGCCTCGTACGTGCTGCTTTGTCCCTTCTGTCCCGACGTCTCCTGGATGTTCGGCCCAGGCGGCACCGCGGGCTCTCGGGGCGGCGCGCCGAGCTTGTCGGGCACGAGCTTGACCAGCAGCGTCTTCTGGTCCGGCATCCACTGCGTGGAGTAGCCGAGCATCTGGTTGAGGCGCGCGCCCTCTACCCTGTGCGTTGCGCCCGTGTCCGTGTCGCCGGTCCACAGCTCCACGGCTGTCTTCGTCACGCTTCGCCACGCGAAGTGCTTGCCGTCGGCGCTCCACAGAGGACGGTCGGCGCACGCGCCTTCCGGTAGCGCGATCTTCTTCTCCGCGCCGTCGGCCACGCGCATGAGCACGTACGACGTGGCGCACGGCGCGATGCCATACCCGCCCGACGTGGAGTGGTTGGAGTGGTTCGCGGGCTCCACGCGGATCCCGGCGAGCTTCAGGAACGGCTCTGCGACGCGCGCGATGGACGGGAACTCGACCCACGTGACGAGCATCACGCTATCGCGCGTGGGACTCATCACCGGCGTGGGCGGCGTGGGCGCGTGCAGCACGTCCATGATCGCCTGCGGAGGTTTGTCGTAGCTGGAGATCGCCGCGGGCGCGGGCGCTGGCGTGACGTTCTTGGTGAGTGCCTGCGCGGAGGCCAGCGGTGGCTCGCTCACGAGCGGCGCCAGCGTGGGCACGCCCTTCGGTGACTCGGCCCTTGGCGGGGGGTTCTCTCCGCATGCACCAAGAGAGACGAGCGAAGCAAGTACACCGAGACCCACGAAGGTTCGCATGCGCGCATCTTACTTCCCCGCGCGTGAACCGCGCTGTGTCGCGCCAGCGCAACTCGAAGAGGTTGCCTGGGCCGTCGACGTACCATTCCCCTGGAAAAATCCGCCCCGGGCAGCAGATGGTAACTGTCTGAAATGTGGGCGCGTGACCACATCCACCTTCAGGCACGGAACCTGCGACACGGCAAATGCTGCTGCTAGCGCTTCGTTCGAAAGGATCTCCGGTCATGTCGCTTGGTCTCCGCGCTCTCTCCACAGCGTGTTCGCTTCGTGTCGCGCTGCCGACCCTCGTCGCGCTCGCGTGCGGCCTCGTGCAATGCCATTCGAGCGAGCCGCCTGCGCCGCCGCGATGGCACGTGGGCGATGGGTTCATTCGCGATCTCGAAGGCCGCGCAGTGATCCTCCGCGGCGTGAACCTCGCGGGCGCTCACAAGGCAGCGCCGTACTTCGGCTTCCACCAGCCCAAGGACTTCGCGCGGCTGCGTGACGAGTGGGGCATGAGCTCGATCCGCTTCCTCATGACGTGGGCCGCCATCGAGCCGACGATGGGGAACTACGACGACGCCTACCTCGAGGCCGTCGCGATGCGCATCCAGTGGGCGCGCGACGCAAACCTTCTCGTCGTCCTGGACATGCACGATGACGTCTACGGCGAGGGCTTCGCCAAGGGTGGCGGCGACGGAGCTCCGCTGTGGACGTGTGACGCGGCGAACTACGCCTCGTTCGTGCCGTCCGTGGACTGGACGACGAACTACTTCAGCAAAGAGGTCACCCATTGCTATGACCACTTCTGGCAGAGCCCCGATCTGCTCGCCCATTTCACGGAGGCATGGCGCCGCGCTGCTGCGCGACTGTCGGTCTTCGACAACGTGATTGGCTTCGACGTATTGAACGAGCCGTACTGGGGCAGCGCGCAGATCACGTTCTTCGAGCAGTCCACGTTGCAGCCGTTCTACGAGTCCGTCGTTCCGAAGGTGCGCGAGGTGGCGCCCAACCTGCTGGCGTTCCTGGAGCCATATTCCCTGCGAAACCTGGGAGGCGAGACGCGGCTCACTCCGTTTCCGTTCGGCGACGTGGTGTATGCGCCGCACTCGTACGATCGCGACGCGGAGAGCGGCAAGGGCTTCGACCCGGCGCACCGCGAACAGCTGATGAAGAACCTGTCGGCGCTCGCGAGCGAGGCGAAGAAGCTGAACGCAGCCCTGTGGATCGGCGAGTTCGGCGCACGCGCCGAGCAGCCAGGCGTCACCGAATACATGACCGCGCAGTACGACGGCGTCGGCGCCGTGGCCTCCGGCGCAATGTACTGGGCCTACGACGAGAGCGACGGCTACGCGCTGCTGACGCCCGACGGAAAGGAGAAGCCAACGCTCGTCGACCCGATCGCGCTGCCATACCCCGAGCGCGTGGCAGGCACCCCGCTCTCCTACGGTTTCGACGCAAAGACGAGGACCTTCACGGCGACCTACACGCCAGATCGCTCGCTCACCGCCCCGACGCTGCTGTCGGTCCCCGCCCGCGTCTACCCGAAGGGATTCGTCGTGGACTGCGGAGGGTGCACATTCACGCAGACCCCAAGCGCTGTCACCATCCAGTCACCAGCGCCGGGCGACACGCAGACGGTGACGATTCACCCCTGACGAAGTCGAAGCACGGTCACGAAGAGATGACGCCTCCGTCGATCACCGCCAGCGCTCCCAGGATCGCGGCGGGGACCGTCTCCGTTCTCAGCGTGGTCGTGCCGAATGACGCGGTCGTGAAGCCCTGGCTCTCCCCGAGGGCGATCTCTTCTTCGGAGAACCCGCCCTCCGGACCCACGGCGAACGCGAGGCCGTCGGTCGTCGTGAGCGCCGCGCGAAGGCCGTCCGCCAGCGGCATGGGCGCTGCGGGATGCAGCAGCCATTTATGTGCAGTCTGCACGCTTGCGAGCGCCGCTGCAAAGGGCAGGGGGCCCGCGATCTGGGGCGGGTCTGCTCTCCCGGACTGACGTGACGCCTCCTCGGCGATCTTCTGCCAGCGCTCGGTTCGCTTCTGGGCGCGGTCGTCCTCCAGCTTGACGATGCTCCGCTCTGCGGCAAAGACCACGACGCAGGTCACACCCAGCTCGGTCGCGTCGCGCACCACCGCGTCCACCTTGTCGCCCTTGGAGAGGGCATATAGCAGCGTCACCGGCCGCCGTGGGGGCAGCTTCCGCGGCGCCGAGATCGCGAGCGTCACCGCTCCATCTGCGCCCACGCCGAGCACGCAGTCCGCCTCGAGGCCCGCGCCGAACACGCCGAGCTTCTCACCGTCCACGAGCCGCAGGACGTCCCGCAGGTAGTGCGCGACCTCTGGCGGCGCAGCCATCGTCCCCTCGCGGATATCTGCAAGATGCACGCGTCGCACGATGCTCACGCTGCCGGAGCTTGATGCGCCGGCTTGCGCAGGACCAGCGCGACCCACTCGCCCTTCACGACCTTCGCCTCCAGCATGGCCCCGTGCGCCTCGTAGGCGCGGGTGACGTCGTCTGCCTGCGGAAGCAGGATGCCGGAGAGCGTGAGGAAGCCGCCGGGCGCGACGTGCGCGAAGAGCGCCTTGCTCATCGGGATGAGGACGCCTGCCTCGATGTTGGCGACGACCACCGGGAACTCGCCAGGCACATCCACGATGTCCGTCGTGGACGAGGTGATCTTCGCCGACATCCCGTTGCGCGCCGCGTTCTCCAGCGTGACCGCGACCGCGTCCGGATCCACGTCCACGGAGAGCGCGCGCGCGCCGCCGAACGAGAGTGCCACGAGCGAGAGGATGCCGCTGCCACACCCCACGTCCAGCACGTCCTTGCCCGCGATCTCCGCGCGCCGCGCGGCCAGGCTCTCTGCCACCAAGGACGTGGTCTCGTGCAGGCCAGTGCCGAACGCGCGACCGGGCTCGAGCTCGAGCACCTCTTCGCCGTCCTTCGCCTCGTACGGCTCCCACGGCGGGCGCACGACCAGACCCTTGCATACTGCAAACGGTTTGTAGTGCTGCTTCCACGCGTCGCGCCACGCGTCGCCGATGATCTCCTCGATGCGCGGGGAAAGCGCGACGTCGAGCTCGGTCACGGCGGCGTCGGCATCCTCGCGCGTGAGGAAGCTCGCGGAGAGCGTGACCTTCCCCTTCTGCGCGGTCTTGTGGAGCGTTGACTCGTCACGCTCTTCCACGCCCTGTGCGCCCAGCTCGAACAGCGAGTAGCTGACGAAGTCCACGTCATCCGGCTCGACGTCCACGAGAACGAAGGGAAAGCGCGGCTCGCTCATGTGCGGCGGCTCATGTGACGCGCTCATCTCAGCGAAAGGTCGCGATGCCGACCGACACGGTGGAGTTCTGCGTGCCAGGTGGCTGCTTGGTCCCGCCGCCGCTGGACGAACCGTTGAATACGCCGGCAAGCGCGAGGCCGCCGATGATCGCGCCGACGCCCAGGACCGCGCCGCCGATCGCTACGGGCACCACCCAGCCACGCTGCGGCTCGGACACGGCGACGCGGATCGGTGTGGTCGGATCCCCGCGCGAACCGACGATGCCGCCGGTCTTGTCGAGCGCCTCGATGTAGTACTCGACGATGGGCGGCTTCACCGCAGCCGCCGGGATCTGTACGCGTGCGCGGCCATCGGCCAGGGTCGCGGTGAGATCCAGGAACTCGTCGTGGGAGCCCGTGCGGTAGTGCACATGCACCTCCGACACGCGCGACCCCGGATCTTCCAGACGCGCGACGATGTCGATCGCCGTGTTCGGATCCGCCTGGCTGGGCGCGCCGTGCTTCACGTTGACCTTGGGCAAGTTCGGGTCGTCCTTCACGAGGCCGGGGCGGCCTTCGCCTTCCCACTTTGCGCGGACGGCGGTGAAGAAGTCGCGGAAGCGCGGCGACTCACCGGGCGGCAGCTGGTAGTCGGGCTGGATCGAGAGCAGGCCGCGCACGGCGCTCTCTGCCTCTTCCTTGCGGTTCAGCGTGATGTAGTTGAGCGAGAGGAGGCGGTAGATCTCCACCTTCTTCTCGCGCGTGTTGCTTGGACGGACGAGCGCGGCGGACAGCGTCTGGATGGACTCCTCGTACTGCTGATCGTCGAAGAGCGCCTGCGCCTTCGCGACGAGGTCCTTGTCCTGCGAGCCGACGTTCGCGCCCTTGCCTGGCGCCGCGCCGCCGCCCGCACCACCTGGACCTGCGGTGCTGGTGCCGCCGGGCGCTGCCGTTCCTGCTCCTGCCGCTCCTCCCCCTGCCCCAGCGGCCAGCGCGGGCTGGACAATGGTGAGCGCAGTTGCATGTAGAGTACACGCGATGGCGAGGTGCAGGGCGAGCCGGGAGCGTTTCACGGGCGCTACGCTAGCAGAGGACTCGGGCGCCGTCAGGGATCGCGCGCGCAGCGGAGCCCACGGTCGTCCTGGTAGGTGGTCGGTAGGTCACTGGAGCGATAGGCGGTGTCGAGCATGTAAGGGTCGCTGTCGTAGTCACCGCCGCGGATGACGCGTTCGCTGGCGGAGCTCACCTTGAGGTTGGCGCAGTCCACGCAGTCGGCCTGCGGGTATGGCGAAGCGTAGACGTCCAGGGTCCACTCCCACATGCTGCCGCCGAGGTCGGCGTGGCCCCATTTTCCGTCGCCCTTCGGCGAGTGAACGCCGACGGCGAGGATGTCCGTCGCGACGCAGTTCGGCGAGCCAGCTTCGTTGTGCGTCGGTGTGCCGCCGTGGCCGAAGCAGCCGTAGGTCGCGTACGTGTCATCGATGGCCGCGCTGCCCGGCGGGCTGGACCACGCGTACTTCCGCTGCTCGCTGCCACCCGCGGCTGCATAGTTCCATTCAGCCTCGGTGGGGAGCCGCCCGCCGTCCCACGCGCAGAAGGCGAACCCGACGTAAAAGGTGATGCAGCCCATCGGGTACGACTCGTACGCGTCGACCGCGTCGGTCCAGTGCGAGTTGCCGCAGTGCAAGGTGGTGAGAAGTGCCGCGGGGCTTGCCGCAAGCTTGGCGTTCCATGAGCTATCCCAGCCGCTGCTCGCGATCTTGGGGTGCGCGCCCACGCCCGAGATCGGAGGCGCGGCCTGGGTGCCCAGGTTTGCGTTCACGAAGCGGCGGAAGCGTCCGACCGTGACCTCCTGCTTGTCGAGGAGGAAGGGGCTCACCGTGGCCGGATACGCGCTCTGATTGCTGCGATTGTAGGTGCCGCCGGGGACCGGCGATATCGCGCAACAGTCGTCGGCCTTGGTTGCGCCGCATGTAGGACCGACACCAGCGCCGCCGTCGTGGCAGCTGGTCGGCGGCGGGCGACCGGCATCCTGACCGCTGTCGACGCCGCTTTCCATCTGCGCACCGCCGTCCGCGAAGGAGGCGTCGCCTGGGGCTGTCGCGGCATCCACCGTGCCGTCTCCTGCGAGGCCGCCGAAGCTGGTGATGGCGCTGCAGCCCAGCATGGCTGCGGTCGCAGCGGACGCGGCCAAAACAGAGCGTTTGCGCGCAGACAGACCCACCGAGCAAACGTATCATCCATTACGGCTTGCGCCGCATCACTTAAGAGTACAAACTACTTTTATAGGAGCATTGGAGCATCCATGCCGTTACTGAGCGTTCGCGTCCTCACAGACCGCGATGCGATCGATCCCGCGGTCGAGAGTCGACTCTTCGTGGTGTGTGAGGTCACCGCCAAGGGAGACGGCGTCGAGCGCGCGCGCGCGGATCTCGACACGATGCTCGCCATCGACGTGTCGGGCTCCATGCAAGGCCCTCCCATCGAGCACGTCATTGCCTCCGCCGAGCGTCTGGTGGAGCTCTTCCAGGCCAACGATCGCGTTGGCATCGTCGCATTCTCCAGCGGTGCCACGCGCGTGTGTGAGCTCACGGCGATGGACGACGCGGGCAAGCGCCTCCTGCGCTCACGTGCGCGCAGGCTCGTGACGGATGGTGGCACTGCGGTCGAGGCGGGGCTCGTGACCGCTCACAAGGCGCTCGTGGAGTCGAAGAGGCAGGGGGCCAGACGAAGCGTTCTCCTTCTGTCCGATGGCGCGCCAAACGTGGGCGCGTCTTCGGCCGCAGCGCTGTCGGACATCGTGTCCGGTATGCGCTCGGACCTGTCGGTCTCCACGCTGGGCTACGGGCAGCACCACAACGAGGACATCCTGTCGCGCATCGCGGAGGCCGGTGGCGGTCGCTATTTCTTCGTGCAAGATCCGCATCGCTGTCAGCACGAGTTCGCGATGGCCGTGGGCGCGCAGGCAGACATGGTCGTCGACGGCGTCGAGGTCGTGTTCGTGCCGGCGCCTGGCGTTCAGATCCTGCGCGTGCTCGGCGTGTCGCGCACCTCGTTCTCGGCGGCAGGCCTCGTCGCGCCGCTGGGTGATCTGATGGACGGGCAGAAGCGGCTCGTCGCGGTGGAGCTCACCGTGCAGAAGCGCGATGATTCGGCGCTGCGCGGGCAGCTGCTCATGCTGCGCGTGGCCTACAAGCGCGCGGGCAGCGAGCAGTCGTTTCACGTGGATGACGCCGCCAACATCGACCTTCGCGCCGGCGGCACGCCGGTATCGGGCGACGGCGCCCGCGCGGTCTTCGTACTGCGCGCGGAGGAGACGCGGGCCGCAGCGCGTGCGATCGCCGATCGCGGGCAGTGGGACGGTGCGGCGGCGGAGCTGCGAAAGCTGATGAAGGAGCTGGACGCCTCCGGGCTCTTCGCGAAGGGAGATGGTTCGGAGCTGGCAGACGTCTACGAGCTCCTCCTCGACGAAGCCATGGCCATGGAGCGCCGCCCCAACGCCGAGCAATACCAGGCGTTCCGCAAGGGCGCCGTCCGCGGCACCTTGCACGCGGGCGCAGGCGGTGGACGCCGCGGCAAGGGAACGATGGAAGCGCTGCTGCGCACGTCGGGCCTCTTCGGGGAGGCGTACCTGGTGGAGATGCGCGGCGCCGCGATCAGGCACAAGCTGGGGCCGCAGTGCACCATCGGACGCACACACGACGCAGACATCGTGATCGTGAGCGATCGCGTCTCACGCCGCCACGCCGACGTCTACGCGCTCGAGGGCGATTTCTGGATCTGCGATCTGGGAAGCACCAACACGACGAACGTGAACGGAAAGAGCCTGACGAACGCGCCGCACAAGCTGTCGCATGGAGACGTCGTGGAGCTGGGGGGATACCAGCTGCGGTTCGAACAACCAGTGAAGTAGCGACTACGCCACGTCCCTCGTGAAATCGTAGTACACGCGCCTCGCCGGCACTGACACCAGGAGCTCCTTCCGCATCGACACGATCTTCGGTATTCGCTGGTTCGGCCCCAGCACGAACGCCGTCAGCCTTCCACCGTAGACGCAGCCCGTGTCGATTCCGCTCGCCCATGCGTGCAGCTGCAGCCCCGGCGCGGCGTTGTGTCCGAACACGACGTGCGGCGGCCCGAGATACGCGCGGCCCCACAGCACGCGCGCGCCGTTGTCCGCGCGCACGGTGCGAATGCGCATCAGTGTCTCCTCGTCCTGCTGCGCCCACGACACCAGCGGGTCCACGCCCGCGTGCACGACTCGCGTGTCGTGCTCTTCCAGGTCCAGGTAGAGCGGCGACGTGCACAAGAGCGTCCAGTCCACGGGCCTCAGCACGCGCGCGAGCTCGCGATGCAGGCGCGGCAGCTTGAGGCGGTGGGGATCGCGTTCCTGGTTGCCGTTCTCGAGCCAGTTGACGAGCTTGTGCTCGTGGTTTCCTCGCACGATCACCGCGCCGGTCTCGCGCGCGATATCCAGCACGCCGAGCGGATCCGGACCACGCGCGACGAGATCACCGACGAAGACAAGCGTGTCGCCCGAGCTGAAGGCTACGCGGTCGAGCAGGACGCAGAGCTCGTCCCTGCAACCATGGACGTCACCGACGATCACCGTCTTCGCCATCGGTCTCCACTATGGGCAACACCGCGACGTTTGTCGATAGGCCTCCGTCCGGGTTCGCATGGAGGCGCGCTGCCTCGAGCTCCTCCAGAACACGCTCGGACTCACGCGCAACGCGCGCGACGTGGGCGCTGCGCTCCATGTCTCGCAGGTCCGTCAGCAGGTCTTCCAGGCGATAGGCGCTCTTCGTGCCGGCCGCCATGATCGCCGCCAGGTCCTCGTCGGGGACAGCGAGGCGGTCTAGCCGCATCGCGTGAGCCAGCGCGGTGGCGAACGCGACCCATCGCTCCTTGTTGAACCACGTGACGGCCGCAGCGTCGTGGACAAGGAGGAACGTGCGTACGCGCGCGTTGTCGAGCACCGTCAGCAACACCTCCGTCAGCGACCCGGTGAGCGTGAGGCCCGTGAGCGAGATGCACAGCTCGGCCACGGCTTGCTCGTCCAGGCCAAGGGCAGGTGACAGCGCACGACGAAGGGGGAGCTCCAGGCGCAGGTCCTCAGCCGACAGGCCGGCCAGATGGACCACGGCGTCCGTCGCGGCGAATGCAGCGAGCAGGATCGTGAGGTCGTCACTCGGACCCTCATGCAGCGCCGAAACGCGCAGCGAAAGCCGCACGTCCTCTTCCACGAGGCCCTCGACCCTGCGCTCGAGCGCGTCGGTGAGCGCAAGCGAGAACTTCTCGAGCGACGGCGGCGGCGCCTTTGACGGCGGTCCGGGGTGGGCCGGCTCGTAGCCCGGCGGGATCACGCTCTCGGGCGGGTCGGGCATGGACGCGTTTCGCGTGGCGAGCAACAGCTCCTCGAACGGGCTGTGCAGGTTGCGCAGGAAGATCTCCTCCGCGTAGCCGAAGATGTCGCGCACACCGCGATCGCCGATCTCCGCGCGCACGCGGTCGAGTGGCAGCCGCTTGCTGGCGTTGGCCACGACGATCTCCGAGAAGCACAGGTGCGTGTACGCCGACAGGTCCAGACGAAGACCGCGGACCGTGAGATCCTCCACGGTGCGCAGGTACTCCAGCTGACGCTCATGATCGCGGAAGACCACGTACGAGGAGCCGGCTGCCCAGTCGACCGCAAGCGCGGTGCACAGGTCCTCGCGCACGAGTCCCCCGTCCTTGTTCGCGCCATCCCTGTTCGCGCCATCCCTGTTCGCTGGCGCCTTGAAGCTGGACGACATGCGCACAGCGCCGGTGGTCTCCGAGTAGCGATTGTTGAAGAGCGTGAGCGCCGCGCGCCCGCCCCCGCGATTGCTGTACGCGATCACGTCCTCGTTCACGCTGCCGTCGTCCCTGACGAAGTCGAACAGACGAAAATCGCGCGAGCCCGAGAACGTGTGACGCAAGGAGAGCAGCGGGAAGATCTCGCGCTCGTGCCGCGCGACCAGCCACGGATTCGGCGCCTCGTCCATGCGCGGCCGCGCGTACTCCATGCCGTACTTCTCGCGGAACCCTTCGATCTGACCATGACCGAGCATGGGAAGCCCCGGCAGCGTGCACATGAGCAAACAGCAGCCCATGTACTTGTCGCCGTCGCCGAACTGCTCGATCGCGGTCTTCTCGTCCGGGTTGTTCATGAAGTTCACGAACCGCTTCAGGACCTCCGGATCGAACTCGAGGACGTTCTTGATGGTGGTGCGGAAGTTCGCGTTGTCCTCCGACTTCAGCATGTTCATGAACGCCGAGTTGTAGACGCGGTGCATCCCGAGCGTGCGGACGAAGTAGCCCTCCATCATCCAGAAGGCCTCGGCGAGCAGCAGCGTGTCCGGTGCCTCGACTGCTGCGCGGTCCACCACCTCGCGCCAGAACTCCTCCGGCATCACCGCGGCGAGCTCCTCCTTCGTCATGGCATAGGCCGCGCGCGACGGGATGTCTCCGCCGGTGCCCGGCTCCGGGAACCACAGGCGCTGGTAGTGACGCTTCGCCAGCGTCATGGCCGCGTCGAAGCGGATGATCGGGAACATGCGCGCCACGTGGAGGATCGTGTTGATGACGGCCTCACGCACCTCCTTCTTCGTGTAGTCCAGCTGCGCGGTGTCGTTCCACGGCATGCTCGTGCCGTCGTTGCCGTGATAGATGTATCTTGCATCTCCGGTGTGGCGGTCGACGCGCTTGAAGACAACCGCCGCGTCCGTGCGGCGCCAGTAGCCGTCCTCGATGAAGACGCTGACGCGCGGATCATCCGACAGATCCGGCCCATTGAAGGTGTAGTTCGGGTACGGCGGCTCCGCGGCGGAGAGGAAGAACTCGGGATGCCGCACGACCCAGCCTGCGTCGATGCCCACGTGGTTCGGCACCATGTCGCTGGCCAGGCGCACGCCGTGATGCTGGGCGCGGCGCTTCAGGTCCATGAACGCGCCGTACCCGCCGAGCTCGTCCGCGATGTCGTACTCCGCGAGCGAATAGGCAGAGGCGATGGCGTCCTCGTTGCCCATGATGCGCTTCACCTTTGCGGACGCGTGTGAGCGCTTCCAGAGGCCGATCAGCCAGAGCGCATTGATGCCGCGGCGCGAGAGCGTGGCAAGCTCTTCGTCCGGGACGTCCGCGAGCGTGCGCACTGGCCGGCCATACGCCTTCTCGAGCTGCGCGAGCCACACGAAGGTGCTCTTCGCGATCATCACGACGTTCGGCATCCAGTCGCGGTCTTCCGTGAAGCGCTCGTACTCCTCATCCCCGCCGTGGAAGAAGGCGCGCGCGGATGTATCGGGCGCCGGCTCGCCGCCATGATGACCGCCGCGGAACGCCCACGAGCCTTCCATCAGGAGGTCACGCGCGAACAGGAGCTTGCGCATGAGGGTGCTGTTCGAGAGCACCGTGGACCAGCGCGTGCGCATGAAGTCGATCTGGCCGAGCAGCGACGTGGGCGACGAGCGCTGCGGCGCGAGCAGCATCTGCAGCAGCGTCTCGCCTGCGGGGCCCATGGGCGGCGCTTCCAGAAGCTCCGTCCCTGTTCGCGCAAGCCACGTGAGGTACGGCGTGGTGCGGCGGAGCTCGTCGTCGGAGATCAAGGGCTTCGCGGGCGCGTAGGCCGGGTTCTCGTTCGCCACGTAGAGCAGCAGCGCCTCCGTGGCCACGCGGGTCACGTTCTCCCTCTCGGCCAGGAACTGCTCGGGCTCGATCTCCTGCGCGAGGATGGGCGGGCTGGGAAACTGCGTGACGAACGCTCGCGACACAGCGCGGAACGCCTCGCGTTCGTACTCGGTCCGCGTGTCATCCACGCCAAGCGCACGCGTGAGCGCGGCCTCGTGGTCGGCCTTGTAGAGCGTCACGATCTCGTGGAGGACCTCGTGCACGAGGACCATCGCGGCGAGGTCGGGCGCGAGCACCCGCACGTGCGTTCCAAGGAAGAGCGCGTCCGACGCGTGGATCTCCGCGCTGGGCTCGTGGAAGGTGAGGTCGCCGTGGGGCCCGATGACGGACGCCGGAAGCCGGCACGAGAGGAGCGCTTGTCTAGATAGGTGCATGGTACAGGCAAATTGCGCGTGTTAGCGCGTGTTAGCGCGGGTCAGCCGTCGTTCCGGTTCGGATCATTCGGATCGTGCGGCTCGTCCTCGAGCTTGGCGCGCTTCGGGATCACCACGAGACCCGTCTCTGTCACGAAGAAGCGGCGGCGGTCCGCCTCGATGTCGTAGCCGATCTCGGTGCCAGGCGGGATCTCCACGTCCTTGTCCACGATGCAGCGGCGCAGGCGCGCGTGACGACCGATGCGCACGCGCTCGAAGAGGACGCTCTCCTCCACCTCGCTGAAGCTGTTCACGCGGCAGCCGACCGACAACACGCTGCGGTGGATGCGTCCGCCGGAGATGATGCAGCCGTGCGAGACCATGGAGTCCGTCGCGATACCGACGCGCGCGTGCGCCTCGTCACGGAAGACGAATTTCGCGGGCGGGTCGTGCGTGGCGCCAGTGCGGATCGGCCAGCGATTGTTGTACAGGTTGAACTGCGGATGGATCTCGATGAGGTCCATCTGCGCCTGCCAGTATGCCTCGAGCGTTCCGATGTCGCGCCAGTAGCCGCGTCCGCGCGGGTCGTCCTCACCGGGGACCTCGTTGTGGGCGAAGTCGTAGACGAAGACCTCCGAGCCCTGCTTCACGAGCCCGGGCAGGATGTCGTGGCCGAAGTCGTGCTTGCTCGCGTCCTCGGTGGCGTCGCGTGCGAGCTCGGCCATGAGCGTCTCCGTCTGGAAGACGTAGTTGCCCATCGACGCGAGGCACATGTCCGGATTGCCCGGCATGCCGGGAGGGTCCGCGACCTTCTCGTGGAAGGCGATGATCTTGCCGTTCTCGTCGGCCTCGATCACACCGAAGTCGGATGCCTCCGCCTTGGGTACCGGGATGGCAGCGACGGTGGCGACGGCCTTGGTCGAGATGTGGTGCGAGACCATCTGCCGCACATCCATCTTGTAGATGTGGTCGCCACCGAAGATGGCGACGAGCTCCGGGCGCTCGTCCGTGATGACGTGCTGGCACTGGTAGACAGCGTCTGCGGAGCCGCGGAACCAGGATTTTCCGGTGCGCTGCTGCGCAGGGATCGCCTCGATGAACTGGTCGAGGATGGGCGACAGGCGCCACACGCGGGCGATGTGCTCCTCGAGCGATGCGCTCTTGTATTGCGTGAGGACCTTCACGCGCGTGAGCCCGGAGTTGACGAAGTTGGAGAGGACGATGTCCACGATCCGATAGCGGCCGCCGAACGGCACCGCAGGCTTCGCGCGATCCAGGGTGAGCGGGTAGAGGCGCTTGCCCTCGCCGCCCGCGAGGATCATGACGAGCACCTGGTTGGGATCGAACTGTACGTTCGTGGTTTTCACGACGGACCCAGGATACAGTAATTGGTCGTGTGCAGTGATCGCACACGACACATTCTCGCGATGGTCGAATTGCAGGTGGAAAAGCCCGAACAGCATCATCGAGAGGCAGATGTGCCCGTGGAGGCTGCGCTCCCGCTCGTCACGCCTGCATCCCAGGCAGGCGTCCTGTCGGTGTCGGCCGAGAAATCCGCGCAAGGCGTGGACGGGGCGATGGCGACCGTGCTGGCGCGGCACGGCTCCGCGCCCTCCACGCCGGGGCAAAAGTTGTATCTTGCAAGTGATCGCACCTGCGTGGGTACGGTCGGCGGCGGCGCAATCGAGCGCGAGGTCCTCTCGGCGCTGTCGCGCATGTGTGACGGCAAGTCGGAGCGCAAGCACGAGGTGCGCGAGTTCCGGCTCGGCCCCGAGCTTGGCATGTGCTGCGGCGGCAGAGCCGAGATCCTCATCGAGCCGATCGACGGCCTCATGCCGTGCCTCGTCGTCGGCGCAGGTCACGTGTCCACGGCCACCGCGCCCCTGCTTGCGAAGGTGGGCTACGCAGTCACCGTGATCGATGCGCGCGAGGCGTGGACGACGGAGGGCCGCATCCCCGGCATCACGCTGGTGGAGGGCGAGTATGACGTGCTGATGAACGACTTCCCGACGCGCGGAGCGCTGCTGGTGATGACCCACGACCACGGACAAGATCAGCGAGCCATCGAGTGGGGGCTCAAGAGCGGCTTTGCGTACGTGGGCGGAGTAGGAAGCAGGGCAAAAGCAGAGCGAACGCGCGCAAGGCTCGAAAACAAGGGTTTCAGTGAAGAAGATCGCAAGCGAGTCCGGATGCCGATCGGAGCCCCGATCAATGCGCGTCTACCGGACGAGATCGCAGTAGCGATCGCGGCAGAGATGGTCGCGTGGAAACGAAGGACGTAGTTGCCTCGAGCAACAAAGGTGGAGGCCGGGGTTTCCGCGCCCACGGCAATGCGTTAGGCATCACCCTGGAGCTTCTGTCTGGCTAGCCGTTCACAGGGGGCACGAGGGTTTCTTGTTCACTGATGCCAACACCAACGAAGGCCCGCACGGGACGCCCCACGGAAACGCCGCGATAGAGGCTGCTCTCAAGAGCATTCCTGGCGCCGTCTTCATGGTCGACACCCAGCTCCGCTACATCGCGGTCGGCGGTCGCAGCGCCATGGACGTGCTCTCCGTGCACGGGCTCACGCCGCAGGCGCTCCTGGGCGCCCGGGTCGCGGATGTCGTCGCGCCGGAGCACCGCGAACCGACGCTCGGCTTCTACGTTGCGGTGCTGGCCGGGCACACGCCGCGGTTCGAGCTGCTGCGCGCGGGGCGCACCTTCGAGGTGACGGGGCACCTGTTGCGCGACCTCGACGGTCAACCCGTGGCGGCGATCGCCCACTTTCACGACGTCACCGAGCGCGCCGTGGCCCGCGAGGAGCTCGCGCAGGAGCGCGCCCGCGTCATCGAGCTGCTCACCGACGTGCAGACGCTGATCGAGCTCCTTCCCGACGGTCTATGCATCGTCGTGGACGAGCGAATCGTCTACGTCAACGACGCGTTCGCGCGGACGCTGGGCTACGAAACGAAGGTCGACCTCGCTGGCGTGCACATGCGGAGCGTGGTCGTGCAACGAGACCTCGCGACGGTGTCGGACCGGTTCGATCTGTCGCTCGTGGAGCGGCACGTCGGGACGGTCGATGTGGGGCTCGTGTCCTCTGCCGGCGTCGTGATCCCGCTGGAAATGAGCCCTCCGCGGCGCGTCTCGCATCGCGGAGCACAGGCTTGCGTCGCGGTCTTCCGTGACCTGCGCGAGCGCAAGCAGCTCGAGGCCGCGGCCCATGCACGCGATCGCCTCGCGACGGTGGGAACCCTCGCGGCGGGCGTGGGGCACGAGATCAACAATCCGCTCACGTTCGTGATGTCGAACCTGGAGATCATGGCCGACGAGCTCGCGCGCAGTGGTCCGCTCGACGAGGCGCAGAGGCGCGACCTGGCGAACCTCGTGAACGAGGCACTCGAGGGTGCGTCGCGCGTGAAGAAGGTGGTCCGTGGCCTCCGCACGTTCGCGCGCGGCGAGCGTGAAGAGCGCACCCGTCTGGATGTGCGTCAGGTCATCGAGCTCTCGATCACGTTCGCCTTCAGCCAGCTGCGGCACAAGGTGCACGTCGTGCGGGAGCTGACCGACGTGCCAGAGGTCATCGCCGACGAGTCGCGTCTCGCGCAGGTCTTCATCAACCTGCTGGTCAACGCCTCGCATGCCATGCAGGACCTGCCGTACGAACGCAACGTGGTTCGTGTGCGGACCTATGCGAAGGACGGCTTCGTCCACACCGAGTTCTCCGACAACGGCCCTGGCATGTCCGATGAGGTCCGCCAGCGCGTGTTCGAGCCGTTCTTCACGACCAAGGCCATCGGCGAGGGCTCGGGCCTCGGTCTCTCGATCGCGTACAACGTGATCTCCGCGCTGGGCGGCGAGCTGCGCTGCGACTCCAGCCCAGGCGACGGAGCCCGGTTCACCGTCACCTTGCCCGCCGCCACCGACGCGGCCGGGCTCTCCGTGACGCCGCCCCCCGGGGTGCTGCGCCTTCCGAGACGCGGTCGCGTACTGGTCGTGGACGACGAGCCCCTGGTGGGCAGCGTCGTTCGTCGCATCCTCGCGCAACATGACGTGACCGTGGTCCTGTCCGCGGACGAGGCGCTCGCGCTGATACTGGGTGGCCAGGTCTATGACTGTGTCCTCTGCGATCTGATGATGCCGGGCACCAGCGGCATGGAGCTCCACGCACACGTCCGCGGCGTCCTTCCCGAGGTCGCCGACCGCTTCGTCTTCGTCTCTGGCGGCCCCACCACGCAGGAGGCTGCGCGCTTCGTGGGGGCGCTGTCCCTCCCCATCATCGAGAAGCCGTTCCAGTCGGACGCGCTCCGCGCCAAGGTCGGCGCCACCGTGGCCATGGCGGAAATGCGCCGCGGGAAGCCCTGACGCCAGATCATCCTGAATTTGGGTGATGCCGTGGCCGTTCCTTCCATCTGGGAGAACGTCAGTGCAATCATCCTTGCAACGAGTCTCGCGTGAGAGTCCGCCTGGTCTCGAGACCGTGGAATCCGAGCGTCTACGGATCCGGGCGCGGCTCGCCGCCGGCCAGCTAGAGCTGCCGATCCTGCCCGACGTCGTGGCGGGGGTGCTTCGCGCGGCCTCGGACCCCGACACGGACGCGCGCAAGCTCGCGGAGCTGGTGCGCACGGACGCCGCCATTGCTGCGCACGTGCTGCGCGTCGCGAACTCGTCGTACTTCTCGCGTGGGACCCCCGTTGTCTCCCTGCAGCATGCCGTTAGCCGGCTCGGCATCAAGACGCTGCGCGACATCCTGCTCATCGTGACATGCGATCAGAAGCTGTTTCGCAGCGCCACGCGTGGCCCCGAGGTGCGCCTCGAGCTTCGCATGAGCCTCGCGACTGCGGCGTTCGCGCAGGAGATCGCACGCGTGTGTCGACGCAACGTGGAGGGCTCGTTCCTCGCAGGCCTCTTGCACCACGTGGGCAGGCCCGTGCTCTACGCAGAGCTCGCTGCGTTCGAGGCCAAAGGTGCGCATCATGAGGATGCGGTGACGGCCCTGACCGACGAGCTGCACGCAGAGGTCGGCGCGGAGATGTTGACGCTATGGCAGCTGCCGCGCGAGCTCTCGCTTGCGGTGCGCTTCCATCACTGCCCCGAGGACGCCAAGGATGCAAAGGGGGCCGCTTCGATCGTCGCTGTCGCCAGCGACGTTGCGCGCGCGACGCTGCGCCATGCGGGCGAGCTCGAGGTCTCCGCGCTTGCGACCCATCCGCTGCTCTCCAGCTTCGATCTGCATCCAGACGACATGGCGCCGGTGCTCGCGCGCCGCGCCGATATCGCCTCCTCGCTCCAGGGTGGCTCATGAACGAAGAGCGCTTCGACGTGCTCGTGATCGGCGGCGGCCCCGGCGGACAGAAGGCCGCGCTGCAGGCAAGGGACGCGAACCAGCGCGTGTTGCTCATCGAGGAGACCTCCGCGATCGGCGGCGAATGCGTCCGCCGCGGGACCATCCCGAGCAAGACTCTTCGCGAGACGGCGTGCGCGCTGCGTGCCTTCGTCGCGCGCACGAACGGCGCCTACGAGGTCCTCCACAAGGAGGTCGTTCCGCTCGAGAGCCTGATGAGCAGGGTCGGCACGGTGGTGGACGCGCATCTGGAGTACATGGGCAGGATGCTCGCGCGGCGCGACGTGACGCTCTGTCGCGGGCGTGCGTCGTTCGCGTCACCGAAGACTCTCACCGTGCGCGAGCAGAGCGGCGCCACGCGCACCGTGTCGGGAGACATCGTCGTCATCGCGACGGGCTCGCGTCCGCGCGCCACGAGGGAGATCGCGATCGACCACGAGCACATCATGGACAGCGACTCGTTCCTGTCGCTCGCGTACCTTCCGCGCTCGCTCACCGTGCTGGGTGCTGGTGTGATCGCGAGTGAGTACGCGTCCATCTTCGCGGCGCTCGGCACGCAAGTGACG